>NZ_LIQY01000151.1 GCF_001418495.1 Streptomyces pathocidini
GGAAACGCCAAGTCCACCACAAGCCCGGCGGCGGAGTCGTCGGTGAGCCGCCCGCCGCCAACACCCGCGCTGGCACGCGCGCGTTGATCCGCTCCGCCACCGGCCTTGCCGCGTGGGGACGGGCCCCCGCTGCCGTCGGCTCCGCGGCGCTCGCGCGGATCCGGGCCGTCATCGGCGCCACTCCGCGCGCGTGACGCCGCGCGGTCGCCGTGCCCGCCGCGCGCGTGCGCGGTCCGTCCGTTGTCGCCGCTGCCGTCGGCCCCGCCACGTGTGGGGAGCCCGCTCTCACCGGCGCCGCCGCGCCCGCATGGTGCCGCGCCGTCCCCGGCCTTGCCGTGTCCGCCTGGCGTCGCGCCGTCCTCGGCCACGCCGCGCTCGGGCGGCTCGTCGCCGCGCTCGCGCGGGCCGCCGCTCGCCTGCAGTGCGCTCTCCAGGCGGCGCGCCTCCTGGCGCCACCGCGCGGCGTACGCGTCGCCGCGAGGAACCGCCGCGCGCCAGGCCGCGGCCAGGTCGTCGCCGTACTCGCGCGGCGGTTCCTCCGACAGCAGGGCCACGACCTCCGCCGCGCGGCGCGCGCCCACCTCGTGCGCGCCGTCCAGGAGCGCCCGCGCCAGCCGGGGGTGCACGCCCAGCCGGGCCAGCCGTACGCCCCGCCGTGTCACCCTGCCGTCGCCGTCCACGGCTCCGACGGCCCGCAGCACCTCGCCCGCGGCGGCCATGGCACCATCCGGCGGCGGGTCAAGCAGCGCCAGTCCGGAGGCGTCCGGATCGCCCCAGCAGGCCGCCTGCAACGCGAACGCCGTCAGGTCCGCGACCTCGATCTCCGGCGATGGCCACCGCGGCAGCCGCGCGTCCTCCTCCTCGGCCCAGCAGCGGTACACCGCTCCTGGCGCCTCGCGCCCCGCCCGGCCCGCACGCTGCCGCGCCGCCGCCCGAGAGGCCCGGACGGTCGCCAGCGCGCCCAGCCCGCGCGCGTGGTCCGTCCGCGGCTCCCGCGCGAGCCCCGCGTCCACCACGACCCGTACGCCCGGCACCGTCAGGCTCGACTCGGCGACCGAGGTCGCCAACACCACCCGCCGACCGGCACCACCCGCCAGCACCGCGTCCTGCACGTGCGCCGGCGCACGCCCATGCACCTGGAGCACCTCGGCCCCGCAGCCGTCCAACCGCCCCGCCACGCGCGCGATCTCCCCGACCCCGGGCAGGAAGCACAGCACGTCCCCGTCCCGCTCGCGCAGCGCCCGCCGCACGACCGCGGCCACGTGCTCCAGCAGCGCCGGATCGACCCGCATCCCGTGCGGCGGCCGCACGGCGCGCGCCAGCGGCGCCCACACGACCTCGACGGTGTGCGACACGCCGGCCGCCTCCACCACGGGCGCCGCACTCCCGTCGCCGAGCAGCCGCGCCCACCCCTCCGCGTCCGTCGTCGCCGACGCCGCGACGAGCCGCAGCTCAGGCCGCAGCGCGGCCCGTACGTCCAGCAGGAAGGCCGCCGCCGTATCGGCGTCCAGATGCCGCTCGTGGCACTCGTCCAGCACGACCACGTCGACGCCCGCCAACTCCTGGTCCCGCTGGAGTCGTTGCAGCAGCACCCCGGTCGTCACCACCTCGACAACCGTCCCGGGCCCGGCCCTCCGCTCCCCGCGCACGCTGAACCCGACGGTCTCCCCGACCTCCTCGCCCAGCAGCCACGCCATACGCCGCGCCGCGGCACGCGCCGCGATCCGCCGAGGCTCGGCCACCACCACGCGCCGGACGGCCCCGCCGTCCAGCAGCCCGGCCAGCGCGAGCGGCACCAAGGTCGTCTTGCCGGTCCCCGGCGGCGCGCACAGCACCGCCGCGCCCCGCCGCTCCAGCGCCTCCGCCAGCGCGGGCAGCGCCTCCCGTACGGCCAGCCGCCCCAGCTCGTCGCTCCGCATCACGCGCCCCAGTCTCCCAGCGCCACCGCACCCGGCTCGCCCCGATCGCCCGCCGCGCGCGAAGGCGGCCTACTGGTCCCGCTCGCACACGAAGATCGCCGTGCCCGGGATCAGCTGTCCTCGCAGCGGGGACCAGCCGCCCCACTCCTGGCGGTTCCACGCGGGCCACTCCGGCTCGACGAGGTCCACCAGCCGGAAGCCCGCCGCGACCACGTCCCGTACGCGGTCGCCCACCGTCCTGTGGTGCTCCACGTACACCGCGCGTCCGGCCTCGTCCTGCTCCACGTACGGCGTGCGGTCGAAGTACGAGCCCGCGATGGACAGCCCCTCCGGCCCCGGCTCGTCGGGGAACGCCCAGCGGATCGGGTGCGTCACCGAGAACACCCAGCGGCCCCCGGGCCGCAGCACCCGCTGCACCTCCCGCATGACCCGCACCGGGTCCGCCACGAACGGGATCGCCCCGTACGCGGAGCAGGCGAGGTCGAACGAGGCGTCCGCGAACGGCAGCGCCCCGGCGTCGGCCTGCACCAGCCGCAGCTCCCCGCCGATCCGCAGCGCGTGCTGCAGCTGCCGGTGCGAGAGGTCCAGCGCCACCGGCCTGGCGCCCTGCGCGGCCAGCCAGCGCGAGCACTGCGCCGCGCCCGCGCCGATCTCCAGGACGTCCCGGCCCTTGAGGTCCCCGGCCGGTCCCAGAAGCCCGGCCTGCTCCTCGTCCAGCCCCTCCGGGCCCCAGACGAAGCGGTCGTCTCCCAGGAAGCCGCCGTGCTCCTGCTGGTAATCGTCCGCGTTGCGATCCCACCAGCCCCGGTTCGCCCGGCTGCTCTCCACCGCGGCGACATCGCGCCGGGTGGCCGCTGCTTCGTCCTCTTGGCTCATCGTGCCCGTCGTCGTAGTCTTCGCTCGAACCTGTAGCTGCTGAGTGCGGTGTTACGGCTGTCGGTTATGGGGCCAATGCCTCGCGTGGGTTCTTCGCGCATTGATGCGCATTGACCATGCCCGGCTGCCCCCGTATGCTACAAGTTGCGCTGCGGGCCTGCGCACCTCAGACGGAGCAGGCTGCGCTCGCATCTGTTGTATGTCCCCTCGGTTGTCGAGGCGCTTTTCGCTTCACAGTGATCGCGCCTCCTGGCTGTCCGGCTTCGGCGGTGCGATAACGGGCTCCCGGCGTGAGCAGTACCTACGACTCAATGTCCGTACCGGAGCCCTTTCCCACATGACGAGCAGCACCGAGACCACCGCCACCACCCCGCAGGTAGCGGTCAACGACATCGGTAACGAGGAAGCCTTCCTCGCCGCGATCGACGAGACGATCAAGTACTTCAACGACGGCGACATCGTCGACGGCGTCATCGTGAAGGTCGACCGGGACGAGGTCCTGCTCGACATCGGTTACAAGACCGAAGGCGTCATCCCCTCCCGCGAACTCTCGATCAAGCACGACGTCGACCCGAACGAGGTCGTGGCCGTCGGCGACGAGATCGAGGCCCTGGTTCTCCAGAAGGAGGACAAGGAAGGCCGCCTGATCCTGTCCAAGAAGCGCGCTCAGTACGAGCGGGCCTGGGGCACGATCGAGAAGATCAAGGAAGAGGACGGGATCGTCACCGGTACCGTCATCGAGGTCGTCAAGGGTGGTCTCATCCTCGACATCGGCCTCCGCGGCTTCCTCCCCGCCTCCCTGGTCGAGATGCGCCGCGTCCGCGACCTTCAGCCGTACGTCGGCAAGGAGCTCGAGGCCAAGATCATCGAGCTGGACAAGAACCGCAACAACGTGGTCCTGTCCCGCCGTGCCTGGCTCGAGCAGACCCAGAGCGAGGTCCGCCAGACCTTCCTCACCACCCTCCAGAAGGGCCAGGTGCGCTCCGGTGTCGTCTCCTCGATCGTCAACTTCGGTGCCTTCGTGGACCTGGGCGGCGTAGACGGTCTCGTCCACGTCTCCGAGCTGTCCTGGAAGCACATCGACCACCCGTCCGAGGTCGTCGAGGTCGGCCAGGAGGTCACGGTCGAGGTCCTGGACGTCGACATGGACCGCGAGCGCGTCTCCCTGTCGCTGAAGGCGACCCAGGAGGACCCGTGGCAGCAGTTCGCCCGGACCCACCAGATCGGTCAGGTCGTCCCGGGTAAGGTCACCAAGCTCGTTCCGTTCGGTGCGTTCGTCCGCGTCGACGAGGGCATCGAGGGCCTGGTCCACATCTCCGAGCTGGCCGAGCGCCACGTGGAGATCCCGGAGCAGGTCGTCCAGGTCAACGACGAGATCTTCGTCAAGGTCATCGACATCGACCTCGAGCGCCGCCGCATCAGCCTCTCGCTGAAGCAGGCCAACGAGGCCTTCGGTGCCGAGCCGTCCGCGGTCGAGTTCGACCCGACCCTGTACGGCATGGCCGCCTCGTACGACGACCAGGGCAACTACATCTACCCCGAGGGCTTCGACCCGGAGGCCAACGACTGGCTGCCGGGCTACGAGAAGCAGCGCGAGGAGTGGGAGCGCCAGTACGCCGAGGCGCAGCAGCGCTTCGAGCAGCACCAGGCGCAGGTCATCAAGTCCCGCGAGGCCGACGAGCAGGCCGCGGCCGAGGCCGGCCAGGCCGCGCCGCAGGGCGGCGGCAACGCCGGTGGCGGCGGTGGCTCGTACTCCTCGGAGACCCAGGACACCTCCGGCGCCCTGGCGTCGGACGAGGCCCTGGCCGCCCTCCGCGAGAAGCTGGCCGGCGGCCAGAGCTGACCGCTCGCCGCTAGTCGATAGCTGACAGCCGCAAGGCCCGTCCCCTCCGGGGGGCGGGCCTTGCGGCGTTTCTGCGGTTTCCGCCCGCGCTGTGTGGGGGCGCCCGACCCGCACTGTGGGTGGGCGCCCGGCGCGATGTTCGCGACCCTGGGCGCGCCTGTAGGCGTGCCGGCCGTCCTCCGTGGGCAAAGTCGGTCTGGAGCGCCCGAGCCGGTGGTGGGAGGCCGCGCGTGACGGCGTAGGGCGTGCCCTGCGCGCGGACTTGGGCGCAGGGGCGGATGACCGTGGGTGGGCGGGTGGCGGAATGGGGAATTCCCTTGTCCTGCCGCGCGTTGGCGGAGAGGAAGGAAAGAGGAGGCGCGGTTACGGTGCTCGATCCGCAGGATCCGCAGAAGCTGTACGCATGGGACCCCGAGGGGCTGGCGGTGGCCGAGACGGCGCTCGCCCAGGACACGGCGGGCCTGGTCATGCTCTACCACCTCGACGGGTACATCGACGCCGGGGAGACCGGAGAGCAGATCGTGGAAGGGCTGAGCGACGGGCTGCCCCGCACCACCGTCGCGCGCTTCGACACCGACCGGCTCGTCGATTACCGCGCCCGGCGCCCGCTGCTGACCTTCCAGCGCGACCGCTGGACCGCGTACGAGCAGCCAAGCCTCGAACTCAACCTGGTGCAGGACGCCACCGGCGCGCCCTTCCTGCTGCTGTCGGGTCCCGAACCCGACGTGGAATGGGAGCGGTTCGCCGCCGCCGTACGCCAGATCGTGGAGCGGCTGCGGGTCCGGCTCGCAGTGAACTTCCACGGCATCCCCATGGGCGTCCCGCACACCCGCCCGGTCGGGCTGACCCCGCACGGCAACCGGCTCGACCTGATGCCGGGCCACCAGAGCTTCTTCGACGAGGCGGAGGTGCCGGGCAGCGCCGAGTCCCTGGTGGAGTTCCGGCTCATGGAGGCCGGGTTCGACGTGCTGGGCGTGGCCGCGCACGTACCGCACTACATCGCGCGCTCGACGTATCCGGACGCTGCGCTGACCGCGCTGGAGGCGATCACCGCCGCGACGGGCCTGGTCCTGCCGGCCCTCGCGCACGCGCTGCGCACGGCGGCGCACCGCACCCAGAGCGAGATCGAGCGGCAGCTGGGGGAGGGCGAGGGGGAACTGGTGGCGCTGGTCCGGGGTTTGGAGAACCAGTACGACGCGGCGGCCGGCTCCCAGACGCGCGGCAACCTCGTCGCGGAGCCCGCGCAGCTGCCATCGGCGGACGAGCTGGGGCGCGAGTTCGAGCGCTTCCTCGCGGAGCGGGAAACGGAGGGGGAGTGAGGCGCCTCGCTCCCTTGGCCCCGGCGTCAGCCCCTTCGGGGTAGCTTGGTGAGTGGCCGCGTCCCGCTTCGGGTTCCCCGCCGGCGCGGGGCGAGCCCTCGGGTTCGACCGGCCGTATGGGGGCAGGCAAAGTGGGTCCCGCGCGGGCGGGGTGACCGAACGAGGGAGTCGCGGCCATGCTCACCGTTGGCCTCACGGGCGGGATCGGCGCGGGCAAGAGCGAGGTGTCGCGGCTGCTGGTGTCGTACGGCGCGGTGCTCGTGGACGCCGACCGGATCGCGCGGGAGGTCGTGGAGCCGGGGACACCCGGACTGGCCGCGATCGTCGAGGAGTTCGGCCGGGAGGTGCTGCGTGAAGACGGCACGCTGGACCGGCCGAAGCTGGGCGGCATCGTCTTCAACGCCCCGGACCGGCTGCGCGCGCTGAACGCGATCGTCCACCCGCTGGTCGGCGCCCGCTCGGCCGAGCTGGAGGCCTCGGCGGGCCCCGGCGCCATCGTCGTGCACGACGTGCCGCTGCTCGCCGAGAACGAGCTGGCCGGCCTGTACGACGTGGTCGTGGTCGTGGACGCCTCCCCCGAGACGCAGCTGGACCGCCTGGTCCGGCTGCGCGGCATGACGGAGCAGGAGGCCCGGGCCCGCATGGCCGCCCAGGCCACGCGCGAGCGCCGGCTGGCCGCGGCGGACCTGGTGATCGACAACGACGGCCCCCTGGAGGCGCTGAAGCCGCAGGTGGAGAAGGTGTGGGAGGAACTGCGCGGCCGAGCGGAGGGGTGAGAGCCGGTCCGCGGGGCAGGTGGGCGGAGGCGTCGGGCCCGGTCCGCCGAGCAGGTGCAGGGGAGAGCCGGTTCGCCGGGCAGGTGGGGCGGAGGCGTCAGGCCTGGCCCACCGGGCGGTGGCGGAGGCGTCAGGCCCGGTCCGCAGGGCAGGTGCACCGCGGCCCGGCCGCGGGAATGCTGGAGCGGACGAGACCGTTGTGCCGAAGCGTGGAGCCGATCTGCCGCTGACACATTCCGCCGTCGGCGGTGGTCGGGAAGGAGGCGCAGTGCCGGAGCGTACGCCCGAGACCAATGTCATCGACTTCCGTGCGGCAGAGCACCTGCTGGACGCCCGCGACCCGCGCGGAGCGATCAAACTGCTGGACCCGCTGATCGCCGCCCACCCGGAGAGCCGGGCGGCCCGCCTGCTGCGCGCCCGGGCCTACTTCGCCGCCGCCCAACTGCGCTCGGCCGAGCGCGAGTTCCAGCATATCCTGGACCATGAGCCGGACAACGCCTTCGCCCACTTCGCCCTGGCCCGGACCCTCGAACGAGCCAATCGCCCCTCGGAGGCCCGCCGCCACTTCCGCCTCGCCGCCGCCCTCGACCCCCGCCCCGACTTCATCGAAGCAGCCGGCTTCGGGGAGCCGGACTGACTTGTCCACAGCCCCCTGAAGCCCTCTTGCTGATCAACTACTGTGTTGTCGGGCAAGGACCTTGTGTCGAGTGCGAGTTGACGCTTCGTGGGGGATGGGGGAGTTGCGGTGGCGGCGGTTTTCGTCGATCGGGTGGACAGCGTGGGGGCGCTGCGTGGCGTGGCGCTCGATCTGCTGGATGGGCGGGGCGCCTCGTTCACGGTCGAAGGCGATTCCGGGATGGGCAAGTCGGCGTTACTCGCCGCGTTCCCTGAACACGACCAGGGCGGCCGGGACCTCGCGGAGCGCATCCGGTTCGCCCGGGTCCGGTGCGCGCCGGTCGTCGGGGAGGGGAATCCGTACCGGCTGGCCCTCGACATCCTCACCGCGCTGAGAGAGCAGTCGGGCACCCGGCGCTGGTGGCGGCGGGTCGGCGGCGCGGCCGCCAGGTCGGCCCCCGGGCTGCTGGGGCTGCTGGTGCCCGGGCTCGGGCCGGTGCTGGAAGCGGGGCGTGGCCTGACCGAGGCGGCCATGAACTCGGGGTCGATGCCCGGCGACAGCCTGCTCCCTCAGCAGGAGGCCGTCGCCGGGCACATCGCCGACGCGATCCTGGAAGAGGTGAGTACGGGGAAGCCGGCCATGGTGCTGGTCGACGACGTCCAGTACAGCGACCTGAGCAGTCTCCAGGTCCTGCACCGCCTGGTCGAGGCGGCTCCCGGCAGGCCTCTGGGCCTGGTGTTCGGCCACGGCTCGTATGCCTCGGAGTCCGGGAACGGGGTGAACGCCGCCGCGCTCCTGGAGCATTGGGAGTTCGGAGGGCTGATCCAGAGGCACCGGCTGACCGGGCTCCCGGAGGACGCGGTCGCCGAACTGGTCCGGCTGCGGCACCCGGACTCCGACCCCTCGGCGCTCTCCACCCGGCTCTGCGACGTGACGGACGGGCACCCGATCTTCGTTGACCAGTGCCTGCGCCTCCTGCGCTCCGGCCACACCGGCCAGGTGCCCCTGCCGGAGGACCTGCCGCACGCCGTGCGCAGCCGGTTCGCGCGCTTGGACGGCGATGTGCGGGAGCTCCTCGTCGTCGGCGCGACCCAGGGGCCCGCCTTCCTCTCGCGCGCGGTCGCCGAGGCGATCGGAGCCCCGCACGGGGAGGTCATGCAGCGGCTGCGCGACACCGCGCAGAGCCACGGCCTCATCCGGGAGCGACAGAACCGCCCGCTGTGGGTGCAGTGGGTGGGTTCGGATCTGTACGAGTTCGAGCACCGGGCCCTGCAGAAGGGGATCTACGAGCAGCAGAGCGCGGCCCAGAAGCAGCATCGGCACCACCGGCTCGCATCCGCCCTGACCGCGCTGGCGGACGCCGCCGGCCCCGGGGAGACGCCCCTGGAACTGCGCCTTGACATCGCCGGTCAGCTCCGCCGGGGCGGCCCTCAGAGCCTGGCGGCCTCGGCGGCGGCGCACTACGAGCTGGCCCGCTCGGTCGCCGTGAGCGGCCTGTCCTTCGCCGACGCGGAGCGGCACTGCGCGGTCGCCATCCGGGCCGCCAGGGAGCTGCCCGCGGACGGTGGGGATCGCGATCAGCGGCTGGTCGAAGCGGCCGAGCTGCTGCTCAGTCTGACCGAGGTGCGCTGGCAGGGGCACGCCGAGCCGACCGGCGACCTGGACATCGACGCCCTCGCCGCCGAAGCCGAGGAGGCGGCCCGGCGGTTGGCCGATCGCAGGCTCATCGCGCGTACGACCCTGCTCCGCGGCAAGACCCTGCTGGCCACCCAGGGGCTGAAGCCGTCGCTGCTGAAGCTGCGGGAAGCCGTGGACCGGGCGAGGGAGTGCGGCGACCCCGTGTCGCTCTTCGTGGCCCTGGTCGAGTACGGGCGTCAACTGCCCAAGCAGGATCTGCGCGCCGGGCTCCAGGCGCTGTTCGCGGCGGAGGAGCTGTACGCCTCGGAGCCCTGCCTGGGCGAGGCCCGCAACCCGGTGCTCCAACACGCCCGGAACCTCAACGAGATGCAGCTCGGCGTGAACCTCTACGACAGCGGCCGGCTGGGCGAAGCACGCGTTCGCCTGCTGCGGTGCACCGCGCGGCTCCGCTCCGAGCACCTGCGGGCCGAGTTGCCGATCGCCCTCAACTACCTGGCCCAGCTGCACATTGCCACGGGTGAACGACGGCAGGCCCAGGAGGTCCTGCGGGAGGCCCTGGACTTCGAGGAAGCGCGGGGCGGCGACAGCGGCTGGCACGCGTACAACACGGCACTGCTGGCGCTGACGCTTGTCCACGATCCGGAATCCCGAGGGCGGGAACGGGCGTTGGTGCTCGCCGAGGAGGCCTGGTCGGAGACCCAGCGCACCTGGCTGGCCAATCTCGTGCCGATCGTGCGGAACCTCTATGCCGAGGTGTTGCTGGAGACGGCCGCGGACACGGCGGCGCTGGATCAGGCGTACCGGCTCGCGGTCGACACCTGTGTGGAGACCCGGCAGACCGGGATGCGCCGCAGCGAGATCGCTGCCTTCATGCTGTGCGGCCGCGTCCGGCTGCGGCAGGGCGACGCCCCGGCCGCGGCCGGGCACGCGCGCGAAGCGCTGCACACCCTGGAGGAAGTGGGCGATATGCCCGCCCTGCGGACGGAAGAGGTCCTCCACCACGCGGCCCGCGCCCTGCACGCGGACGGGGCGGTGGACGAGGCGAGGGCGCTGTGGGAGCGGGCACGTGCGGAAGTCGCCCGCAAGGAGAGCCATCTCGATGACGCGGCCCAGCGGCGGCGCTTCCGAACCGAGGTCCCGCTGAACCGGGCGATCCTCGGTGAGGACGAGCCGAGCTGACGGACTAGAGTGCGACGTCGGTACGAAAGGGGGCGGCGTGTTCACCATCAGCAAGGAGTTCCACTTCTCGGCCAGCCACGTCCTGGACCGGCTCCCTTCCTGGCACCCCTGCGCCCGGATGCACGGGCACAACTACATAGTGGTGCTGGAGCTCTCGGCCGCCCCGGAGGGCCTCACCGAGGCCGGATTCGTGCGCGACTACCGCGATCTGGACGCCTTCAAGAAGTGGGTCGACGCGACGCTCGACCACCGGCACCTCAATGATGCGATGGGGGGGGGGAATCCATCGGCGGAGCATCTCGCCCGCTGGATCTTCGACACCTGGGCGGACGAGTTGCCCGAACTGACCGCGGTGAGCGTGTCCGAGACCCCCAAGACATGGGCGACGTACCGTCCTCGCTGACCGGGCCGCGGGACATCATCGACGTCGTCGTCCGGGTCGGGCACCCCGTCGATCGTCTCCGGAACCCGGTCTGGAGCAACTGGGCCTGATGGCAAGGGACTTGGGTCTCCGGCACTGATCCGGGCGCGCGCCCGTGCCCCGCTCGTGCGCTCTTTCGCCTCGCGCGCCCCACTGGCGTACTGGAGTCATGAAGCAGTGGTGGAGCAAGCGGTCCGGACGGCAGGGAGACGACCTCGGCGAGCGCGCCCAGCGGCTCTTCGGGCAGGGAGAGCGGGAAGCGGCGCTGGGGCTGTGGCGCGAGGCGGCCCGGGGCGGGGACGCCTCGGCGGCCGCGCGGTTGGTGATCGAGTGCGCCGCGGACGGGAAGTACGACGAGGCGCTGCGGTGGCGCGCCACGGCGGCCGAGGGCGGGGTGCCCATCGCCGCCCACGAACCGGGCGTACGGCTGCGGGACTCGGGCCGTCAGTCCGCGGCCGAGGGGTGGTGGCGCCGGGCGGCGGAGGCGGAGAACGACGACATCAGCCGCGAGCACCTGGGGATCGCGCTGCGGGAGCGGGGCCGCCCCGACGAGGCCGAGGAGTGGCTCCGGGCGGGCGCCGAGCGCGGACACGGCGGCTGTGCACGGGAGTTGGCCGCGCTGTACGTACAGCGGTCGAAGTGGGCCGAGGGCGAGCAGGCGCGGCAGGAACATGCCTCGCGGGCGCTCAACTGGGCCCAGCGGGCCGCGGTTTCGGGCGATGCCAAGGCCAGGGTCATGCTGCTGAAGTTGCAGAAGTGACCGAGAGGGACGCGTGGACGCCTCTCCGCGACAGAGAATGGCCGAAGACCGTCGGAAAGGCTTGTAGTACACCTTGACGGGACTCAGCCCGGTCGGCGGGGCCCGGCGGGCCGGATCAGAACAGTGGTTGCGGCAGCACCCCCTCCAACGCCAGGAGCGCGCGCTTCGTCTCCAGCCCGCCGCCGAAGCCGCCGATGCCGCCGTCGCTCTCCACCACGCGGTGGCAGGGGACGACCACCGGCAGCGGGTTCGACCCCATGGCCACCCCGACCGCCCGCGCCGCGCCCGGCTCACCGACCCGGTCGGCGAGGTCCTGGTAGCCGACGACCGTGCCGTACGGGACGCCCGTCGCCAGCTCGCGCAGCACCCGGCGGTTGAAGCCCGCCGTCAGGGACCAGTCCAGGGGCAGGTCGAAGCCGCGCAGCCCGCCCGCGAAGTAGGCGCGGAGCTGCCGGACCGCCTCGGCGAGCGGTGGGCTCTCCGCCGTCTCGGACGGCCGTGCGCCCAGCCGCGAGGCCAGCCGCTCCAGCGCCTCGCGCGTCACCCTCTCCTCGGCGTGGAAGGCGACGTTGACCAGCCCCTCGCCGGTCGCCGCCAGCAGCAGCGGGCCGATGGGAGTGTCGGTCACGGTCCAGGTCACGGTGGTCATTTCACGCAGGGTAGTCCCCGCGGAAGCTCTTCGGTACGCCTGTGGACAACCCGCGCAAGCAAGTGCGCCCGAGCCCTGAGAACAGGCCGCGTCCTGGGAACGAGTCACGTCTGAGAACAGGCCGAGCCCTGAGGACGAGGCCGGCCCTGAAGACAGGTGCGGCCGCGCCCCTGGTGAGGAGCGCGGCCGCACGGGCGCCGTGGTTCCCGGGAGTCGGAACTACGACGCGGCGGCGGACAGGAGCTCGGGCACGGCGTCGGAGGACGGGGAGTCCGGGGACGCGGAGTCCGAGGAGCCCGCCGTCGCCTCGCGGACGACGTCGGGGGAGTTGGAGATGATCCCGTCGACCCCGTACCCGGCGAGCCGCGCCGCCGTCGGGCCGTCGTTGACCGTCCAGGTGAACAGCTCCAGCTGCCGGTCGTGCGGGCCCCGCACGTCGTGGACGGCCTTCACGTAGTCGGCCGTCACGCCACCGAAGTTGGGGTTGATCTGGTCCGCGAACTCCGCGTACTCCGGCAGGTCGGCGACGCTCGGGGTGCCCAGGAAACCGGTCTTGACCGACGGCTGGAGCGCGTGGACGGTCTTCACCGAGTCCGCGCTGAAGGACTGGATGACCAGCTTCCCGTCGATGTGGCTCTCGTCGAGCCAGCCCGCCTCGTCCAGCACCGCGAGCGTCTGCGCCTCGATGCCCGGGTACAGCTCGGGGGCTTTGAGCTCCAGCAGCAGCTTCTGGTCGTTGCGGGTCAGCCGCTTCACGAACTGCTTCAGCGTGGGCACGCGCGCGCCCGCGTAGTCCGGGGAGAACCAACTGCCCGCGTCCAGCTCCTTGACCTCGGCGAGGGTGAAGTCGGCGAGCTTCCAGGGAGAGCGGTCGGGGAAGACCTCCTCCACATTCGTGGTGCGCTTGAGGTCGGTGTCGTGGAGGACGACCAGGCGGCCGTCCTTGGTGCGCTGAACGTCGTTCTCCACCCACGCGGTGTCCAGCTCGGCGGCCATGTCGGCCGCCGCCAGGGTGTTCTCCGGGGCGTACGTGGACGCACCGCGGTGCGCCACGACGACGGGACCGTCCGCGCTCTCGGCGGCCTGGGCCGCCGACGTGGGGAGCAAGAGTGCAGAGAACCCCAGAAGCGCGCCTAGGGTGGCTGCGACAGGGCGTATGCGCACGGTGACTCCTCGCGTCGTTGTTCAGTACGCGACGAGGTTCCCAGCCGTTTCCCAATCAAGCACAGGCATGGAATGGCCATAAGTTGAACGGGAAATCGACGGCCTGTGCAGGCCCGGCATTCGCGACGGGGACCCGTACCCGAAGCCGTTGTCAGTGGCGAGTCGTACCGTGGTTGCCATGCGGCCCGTAACCCAGATCGAACGCACGGTGGCGCCCTTCGAGGTCGTCAGCCCCTACCAGCCCAGCGGCGACCAGCCCGCGGCGATCGCCGAGCTGGAGCGGCGGCTCACGGCGGGGGAGAAGGACGTGGTGCTGCTCGGCGCCACCGGAACCGGAAAGTCGGCGACCACCGCCTGGATGATCGAGCGCCTCCAGCGCCCGACTCTCGTCATGGCGCCGAACAAGACCCTCGCCGCC
The DNA here is from genome assembly GCF_001418495.1 of Streptomyces pathocidini. Taxonomy (GTDB): domain Bacteria; phylum Actinomycetota; class Actinomycetes; order Streptomycetales; family Streptomycetaceae; genus Streptomyces; species Streptomyces pathocidini. The sequence goes on from NZ_LIQY01000151.1 coordinate 13,579, forward strand.
CAGCTGGCCAACGAGTTCCGCGAGCTCCTGCCGAACAACGCGGTCGAGTACTTCGTCTCGTACTACGACTACTACCAGCCCGAGGCCTACGTCCCGCAGTCGGACACCTACATCGAGAAGGACTCCTCGATCAACGAGGAGGTCGAGCGGCTGCGCCATTCCGCGACCAACTCGCTGCTCACCCGGCGCGACGTGGTCGTGGTCGCCTCCGTCTCCTGCATCTACGGCCTGGGAACCCCACAGGAGTACGTGGACCGGATGGTCCCCCTCAAGGTCGGCGAGGAGATCGACCGCGACCAACTGCTGCGCCGTTTCGTCGACATCCAGTACACCCGCAACGACCTGGCCTTCACCCGCGGCACGTTCCGGGTCCGCGGCGACACCATCGAGATCTTCCCGGTCTACGAGGAACTGGCCGTCCGCATCGAGATGTTCGGCGACGAGATCGAGGCGCTCTCCACGCTCCACCCGCTCACCGGCGAGGTCATCAGCGAGGACGGCGAGCTGTACGTGTTCCCGGCCAGCCACTACGTCGCGGGCCCCGAGCGCATGGAGCGGGCCATCGCCGGGATCGAGGCCGAACTGGAGGTGCGGCTCGCGGAGCTGGAGAAGCAGGGCAAGCTCCTGGAGGCCCAGCGGCTGCGCATGCGCACCACGTACGACATCGAGATGATGCGGCAGATCGGCAGCTGCTCCGGCATCGAGAACTACTCGCTGCACATCGACGGCCGCGGCACCGGCTCCGCCCCGCACACCCTCCTCGACTACTTCCCCGAGGACTTCGTCCTGGTCATCGACGAGTCCCATGTGACCGTCCCGCAGATCGGCGCCATGTACGAGGGCGACGCCTCCAGGAAGCGGACCCTGGTCGACCACGGCTTCCGGCTGCCCTCCGCCATGGACAACCGCCCCCTGAAGTGGGAGGAGTTCCTCACGCGGATCGACCAGACCGTCTACCTCTCCGCGACCCCGGGCCAGTACGAGCTCTCCCGCTCCGAAGGCGTCGTCGAACAGATCATCCGCCCCACCGGCCTGGTCGACCCCGAGGTGGTCGTCAAGCCCACCGAGGGGCAGATCGACGACCTCGTCCACGAGATCAGGACCCGCGCGGAGAAGGACGAGCGCGTCCTGGTCACCACCCTCACCAAGAAGATGGCCGAGGACCTGACCGACTACTTCCTCGAACTCGGCATCAACGTCCGGTACTTGCACAGCGACGTCGACACCCTGCGCCGCGTGGAGCTGCTGCGCGAGCTGCGCGCGGGCGAGTACGACGTGCTGGTCGGCATCAACCTGCTGCGCGAGGGCCTGGACCTCCCCGAGGTGTCGCTCGTGGCGATCCTCGACGCCGACAAGGAGGGCTTCCTGCGCTCCGGCACCTCGCTGATCCAGACCATCGGCCGCGCGGCGCGCAACGTCTCCGGCCAGGTCCATATGTACGCGGACAAGATGACCCCGGCAATGGAGAAGGCCATCGACGAGACCAACCGCCGCCGGGAGAAGCAGATCGCGTACAACAAGGAGAAGGGGATCGACCCGCAGCCGCTGCGGAAGAAGATCAACGACATCGTGGCGACCATCGCCCGCGAGGAGATCGACACCAAGGAGCTGCTGGGCAGCGGTTACCGCCAGGGGAGGCAGGGCAAGGCGCCCGTCCCCACTGCCCTCGGCGGTCCCCAAGTGGGGCAGCCCGAGGCGGCGGGGAAGGCAGGAGCCAAGGCCAAGGCCGGCTCCAAGGCCGGGAAGGGCGGGGCCCAGGCGGTGCCCACGGACCGGCCCGCGGCCGAACTCGCCCAGCTGATCGAGGACATGACGGACCGGATGCGCGCCGCGGCGGCGGAGCTCCAGTTCGAGGTCGCGGCCCGGCTGCGCGACGAGGTCGGCGAACTCAAGAAGGAGCTGCGGCAGATGAGGGAGGCGGGGCTTTCCTAGGGGCGGGGCTTCCTGGCCGCGGGGCTTTCTCAGGCTCTCCCAGGGCGGGCAGTGCTTCTGCGTAGGGTTTGGGTCGGGCCATCGCCGACCGGCGGTGGCCAAGGGGAACGGTGAGAGGGGACGGCGTGAGCGTCAACTTGTCCAAGGGGCAGGGCATCAGCCTGGAGAAGGCCGACGGGGGCAGTCTGTCCGCGGTGCGGATGGGGTTGGGCTGGAAGGCGGCGCCGCGCCGCGGCTTCTTCGGTAAGCGGGCGAAGGCGATCGACCTGGACGCCTCGGCGGTCCTGTTCGCCGCCAAGAACCCGGTGGACGTGGTGTTCTTCCGCCACCTCGTCAGCGACGACGGCTCCGTGCGGCACACCGGGGACAACCTGGTGGGCGGCGCCGGCGAGGGCGGGGACGACGAGGCCATCCGGGTCGACCTCCAGCAGGTGCCCGCCCACGTCGACCAGATCGTGTTCACGGTCAACTCCTTCACGGGGCAGACCTTCGCCGAGGTCGAGAACGCCTTCTGCCGCCTGGTGGACGAGCTCAACGGCCAGGAGCTGGCGCGCTACACGCTCACCGGCGGCGGCCCGTACACCGCGCAGATCATGGCCAAGGTCCACCGCGCGGGCACCGGATGGAAGATGACGGCGGTGGGGGAGCCCGCCGAGGGCCGTACGTTCCAGGACCTGATGCCGTCGATCCTGCCGCATCTGTGATCCGGGTCCGGGGGCTCCGGACCCTCCGCTGACCTGCGCCCTTATCCGTCCTTTACCCATTGCTTTACCTTTTCTTGGAAGTTCATGTACCCTCTGCGAGACGGAGGGGAGTACTCCCGAGGCGACGTTCCCGTCAGTACGGATCCCCGAGGATCCCGGGGCGTCGGCCCAGGCTCGCGACTCGCGGCCCGGGCGGAGGAGACCTCCGGCAGCGACGAACGCTGAAATTCGACGTACGACCCTGCCGGAGGAGTAGTGGACGTTTCCCTGACCATGTGGCTGGTGACCATCGCCGGCCTCTGTGCCCTGATCGCGGCGGACTTCTTCATCGGGCGCAAGCCCCATGACGTCTCGATCAAGGAAGCCGGAATCTGGACCGTCGTCTGGATCGTGCTGGCAGGCCTCTTCGGCCTCGGCCTGCTGCTGTTCGCCGGTGGTCAGCCCGCCGGCGAGTTCTTCGCCGGATTCATCACCGAGAAGTCGCTGAGCGTCGACAACCTCTTCGTCTTCGTCCTGATCATGGCGAAGTTCGCGGTGCCCTCGCAGTACCAGCAGCGCGTCCTGCTGGTCGGCGTGCTCATCGCGCTGGTGCTGCGCGCGGTCTTCATCGCCGCCGGCGCGGCGATCATCGCCAGCTTCTCCTGGGTCTTCTTCATCTTCGGCGCCTTCCTGATCTGGACCGCCTGGAAGCTCATCCAGGAGGCGCGGGCCGACGAGGAGGACGAGGAGTACGAGGAGAACCGGCTCCTCAAGGCCGCCGAGAAGCGCTTCGGCGTGGCCGACCGGTACCACGGCACCAAGCTGTTCATCCAGCAGCACGGCAAGCGCGTGATGACCCCGATGCTGGTGGTCATGCTGGCGATCGGCACCACCGACGTGCTCTTCGCCCTGGACTCGATCCCGGCGATCTTCGGCCTCACCCAGGACCCGTACATCGTCTTCACCGCGAACGCCTTCGCGCTGATGGGTCTGCGGCAGCTGTACTTCCTCATCGGCGGACTGCTGAAGAAGCTGGTCCACCTCTCGTACGGCCTGTCGGTGATCCTCGGCTTCATCGGCGTGAAGCTGGTGCTGCACGCGCTGCACGAGCTCGGCGTCCACGTCCCGGAGATCAGCATCCCGGTCTCTCTCGGCGTGATCTGCGCGGTGCTCGTCGTCACGACGATCACCAGCCTCTACGCCGCGAAGAAGCAGGAGCGGGCCGAGGCGGAAGCCGACGGCAAGCAGAGCATCGACGCCTGACGCACCGGCGCGAGACCGAGGCGCCGACGCCTACGTACCAACGCGAGAGGGGTACGGACCAGCGGGTCCGTACCCCTCTCGCCGCGTTCCGCGGCGGGGTCCACCCGCCCGCGGCCGCGGCTCACCAGCCGCGCTTGCGCCACTCCGGCAGTTGCGGGCGCTCGGCGCCGATCGTCGTGTCGCTGCCGTGGCCCGGGTAGACCCAGGTCTCGTCCGGGAGCTGGTCGAAGAGCTTGGCCTCCACGCCGTCGAGGAGGGTGGTGAACGCGTCCGGGTCGTTGTGCGTGTTGCCCACGCCGCCCGGGAACAGGCAGTCGCCGGTGAAGACGTGCGGGTGCCCGTGCGGGTCGTCGTAGATCAGGGCGATGCTGCCCGGCGTGTGGCCCACCAGGTGGCGCGCGGTCAGCTCGACCCGGCCGACGCGGATGGTGTCCCCGTCGTCCACCAGCACGTCCGTGTCGACAGGGATGCCCGCGGCGTCGTGCCGACCTGCGTACGTCCTCGCGCCCGTCGCCTTCACGACCTCCGCGAGTGCCTGCCAGTGGTCGGCGTGCTGGTGTGTGGTCACCACCGAGGCGATGCCGCCGTCGCCGATGAGGTTCAGCAGGGTCCGCGGCTCGCTCGCCGCGTCGATCAGCAGCTGCACGTCCGTCGCGCGGCAGCGCAGCAGATAGGCGTTGTTCTCCATCGGCCCGACGGCGACCTTAGAGATCATCAGGTCCGTCAGTTCGTGCACGTCCGCCGGGCCGCCGACTGTCACCACTCCGCTGTACGTCATGGCCTCAGCCTAGCGGCGGCAGTACGGGCAGAGCAGGGGCGGACCGGTCGAGTCCGGCGCCGTCGGCGCGGCCCGTGAGCCAGGCGAGCAGCTCGGCCGCGGTCCCGCCGACGGCCGTGACCTCGCCCCCCTCCGCGTCCTCGCGCCCCGTACGCCAGGAGCGCCCGTCCTCGGTGGTGACCAGCAGGGCGGGTACGTCGGGTCGGCCCGCGAAGCGCTCGCCCGCGACGTAGTCGAGGTGCCGGTCCACGAAGGAGGCGGGCAGGTCCTCGACCGCGCAGCCGATGCCGAGGTCCACATGGTGCAGCTCGACCTCGGTGAGGCGGCGGAAGAGGACGTTCGACGCCCGGTCGGTGACGCCGTTGCGGAGTTCCACGGTCCGCTGCCAGGCCTCGGGATGAAGCGCGGCCGCCGCGGTGTTGAACCCATCGGCGCTGTGCGCCAGGTCTTCGAGGTGGGCGGCGAGCGGGCGGCCCGCGCCGCGCTCGATGTCCGCCTCCCGGGCCTCGGTACTCACGTACATGGGGATGCGCTCGCTGGTCCGGGCCGAGGTCAGGACGTTGACGAGGGCGTCCGCGTTGCGCGCGACGTGCGCGAGCACATGGCCGCGCGACCAGCCCGGCAGACGGGAGGGCTCGCGCACGGCGGCGTCGTCGAGCTTCCGCACGGCCGCCAGCAGTCGTCCGGTGGCCTCCCGTACGGCGGCCAGGTCCTGGACCTGCGGGTCCTTCGCTTGATCGGTCATGACCCGACGCTATCGCCGACACACGTTCGGGTGAAGGAGGCAAAGAAGGCCGCGAAATCGAATGCGCGTGCTATAAGCTCGGCCCTGGCATCAGTAAGACATCACCGCGGCGCCGCCCATACTCTGAACCGGGGGTGTGCGGCGCACCCCACTTCTCAAGAAAGGTGCCGACCGGCGTGGCCGACCGTCTCATCGTCCGTGGCGCTCGCGAGCACAACCTCAAGAACGTCTCGCTGGACCTGCCCCGTGACGCCCTCATCGTCTTCACCGGCCTGTCGGGTTCGGGCAAGTCCTCCCTCGCGTTCGACACGATCTTCGCGGAGGGGCAGCGGCGGTACGTGGAGTCGCTCTCCTCCTATGCCCGGCAGTTCCTGGGGCAGATGGACAAGCCCGATGTGGACTTCATTGAGGGCCTGTCCCCTGCGGTGTCCATCGACCAGAAGTCGACCTCGCGCAACCCGCGCTCGACGGTCGGCACGATCACCGAGGTCTACGACTACCTCCGGCTGCTGTTCGCCCGTATCGGCAAGCCGCACTGCCCGGAGTGCGACCGCCCCATTTCGCGCCAGTCGCCGCAGGCGATCGTCGACAGGGTGCTCGACCTGGAGGAGGGCAGCCGCTTCCAGGTGCTCTCGCCGCTGGTGCGCGAGCGCAAGGGCGAGTTCGTCGACCTCTTCTCCGACCTCCAGACCAAGGGCTACAGCCGGGCCCGGGTGGACGGCGAGACGATCCAGCTGGCCGAGCCGCCCAAGCTGAAGAAGCAGGAGAAGCACACCATCGAGGTGGTCGTGGACCGCCTCACCGTCAAGGGCAGCGCCAAGCGGCGGCTGACCGACTCGGTGGAGACCGCGCTCGGTCTCTCCGGCGGCATGGTCATCCTCGACTTCGTGGACCTCGATGAGGACGACCCGCAGCGCGAGCGGATGTTTTCCGAGCACCTCTACTGCCCGTACGACGACCTGTCCTTCGAGGAGCTGGAGCCGCGCTCCTTCTCCTTCAACTCGCCCTTCGGCGCATGCCCGGACTGCACCGGCATCGGTACGCGCATGGAGGTCGACCCGGACCTGATCGTGCCCGACCCGGACAAGTCCCTGGACGAGGGCGCGATCAACCCGTGGTCGCACGGCCACACCAAGGACTACTTCTCCCGGCTCGTCGGCGCACTGGCGGACGAGCTCGGCTTCCGCATGGACATCCCGTGGGCCGGGCTGCCGCAGCGCGCGAAGAAGGCCCTGCTGAACGGGCACCGCACGCAGATCGAGGTGCGCTACCGCAACCGGTACGGGCGGGAGCGCGCGTACACGACCTCCTTCGAGGGCGCCGTGCCGTTCGTCAAGCGGCGCCACTCCGAGGCCGAGAGCGACAGCAGCCGCGAGCGCTTCGAGGGCTATATGCGCGAGGTGCCGTGCCCGACCTGCGAGGGGACCCGGCTCAAGCCGATCGTCCTCGCGGTCACCCTGTACGGGAAGTCCATCGCCGAGGTCTCCGCGATGTCGATCAGCGACTGCGCCGACTTCCTGCGGGACATGAAGCTCACCGCGCGCGAGAAGACGATCGCCGAGCGGGTGCTGAAGGAGGTCAACGAGCGGCTGCGGTTCCTGGTCGACGTCGGCCTGGACTACCTCTCGCTGAACCGCGCCGCCGGCACGCTCTCCGGCGGCGAGGCCCAGCGCATCCGGCTCGCCACGCAGATCGGCTCCGGCCTGGTCGGCGTGTTGTACGTGCTGGACGAGCCGTCCATCGGCCTCCACCAGCGCGACAACCACCGGCTGATCGAGACGCTCGTACGGCTCCGGGACCTCGGCAACACCCTGATCGTCGTGGAGCACGACGAGGACACCATCAAGACCTCGGACTGGGTGGTGGACATCGGCCCCGGCGCGGGTGAGCACGGTGGCAAGGTCGTGCACAGCGGGCCGTTGAAGGAGCTGCTCGGCAACGAGGAGTCGATGACCGGGCAGTACCTCGCCGGCAAGAAGGCCATCCCGACGCCGGAGCTCCGGCGGCCGGTCAACGGATCGAAGCGGCTGACCGTGCGCGGCGCCCGGGAGAACAACCTCCAGGACATCGACGTGTCCTTCCCGCTCGGGGTGTTCACCGCCGTGACCGGAGTGTCCGGGTCCGGCAAGTCGACGCTGGTCAACGACATCCTCTACACCCATCTGGCACGGGAGTTGCAGGGTGCCAGGGCGGTGCCCGGGCGGCACACGCGCGTGGACGGGGACGACCTCGTCGACAAGGTGGTGCACGTCGACCAGTCGCCCATCGGCCGTACGCCGCGCTCCAACCCGGCGACGTACACCGGGGTGTTCGACCACGTCCGCAAGCTGTTCGCGGAGACGATGGAGGCGAAGGTGCGCGGCTATCTGCCGGGGCGCTTCTCCTTTAACGTCAAGGGCGGCCGCTGCGAGAACTGCTCCGGCGACGGCACCATCAAGATCGAGATGAACTTCCTGCCGGACGTCTACGTGCCGTGCGAGGTCTGCCACGGCGCGCGCTACAACCGGGAGACCCTGGAGGTCCACTACAAGGGCAAGTCCATCGCCGAGGTGCTGGACATGCCGATCGAGGAGGCCACAGAGTTCTTCGAGGCCGTGCCGACCATCGCGCGCCATCTGCGGACGCTGAGCGAGGTCGGGCTCGGCTACGTCCGCCTCGGCCAGCCCGCGCCGACGCTCTCCGGTGGCGAGGCCCAGCGCGTGAAGCTCGCCAGCGAGCTCCAGAAGCGCTCGACCGGCCGGACGGTGTACGTCCTCGACGAACCCACCACCGGGCTGCACTTCGAGGACATCAGCAAGCTGATCAACGTCCTGTCCGGCCTGGTCGACAAGGGCAACACGGTGATCGTCATCGAGCACAACCTCGATGTGATCAAGACGGCCGACTGGGTCGTCGACATGGGCCCGGAGGGTGGCAGCGGTGGCGGCCTGGTCGTCGCCGAGGGCACCCCTGAGGAGGTCGCCGCGATCCCGGCGAGCCACACCGGCAAGTTCCTCCGCGACCTTCTCGGCGAGCGCGTCAGCGACGCGGTCCCGAGACCCCGCGGCGCGGCAAAGCCTCGCAAGACGGCTGCGAAGAAGACGGTCGCGGCCAAGTCGACCACGGCGAAGCGGACGGCTACGAAGCGGACGGCCGCCGCGAAGACGCCCCGGTCACGGAAGGGGTAGGGGCGGGCTGGGGAACTCGCCGTGCCCGGTTGGATGCTTACGGTGTTTGACAGCTGAATATCCCCCGATCGTGCACAACTTGCGTGATGGCGTTGTCCGGGGCGGCGACGCCAACACGCCAGTTTCGGCAGGCAAGAGAGGGGTTTCATAGGGCAGGTCGGCTTGGGGGCGCACGCTGGAGTGTGCGCCGGGGCGTATTAAGGGCTCGAATGGCCGTGTTCAGCCGCTATGGTCACGGTTTGTTGAAGCCGTATCGCTGGAAGCGCCGACCGCACGTGGCTCCACGGCTGTTTCGCACGCGGTTCGGTACAGGCCCGATCCCCCCGGCGGAGGAAGCGTGTGCATCGAGGCGACGCAGTGCCGAAACGGTTGCATGGAACGTCAGTTGGGCCGACCTCGACCAGCCGATCCGCCGGCCGACGAATCCCCCGCTCCGGCGCTGTTGCCGCCGGACGGCGGTCCCGTGCTGGGGATGTTGCTGCCCAGCATGGCCTATTACTTCATGGACATCCTTGAGGGTGCACGCGATCTGGTGGCCTCCAGGGGTGGTCGCCTGATGGTGGCCTTCAGTGACCATCGTCCGGAGCGGGATCCCGTGCAGGCGGACCGGCTGATCGAGGGCGGGGCGGAGGCCCTGCTTCTCCTGCCGACCTGGCAGCACGGCAGGCCCGAGCCGGGACAGGGGCGGTGGATCGAGAAGCTGAAGGTGCCGGTTGTCCTCGTCGAGCGCCGGGTCCCCGTGGAGGATCCCCTCGCTGGTTTGGACCGGGTCGAGTCCAATGCCGCGCACGGCGTGATCGTGGCCGTGGAGCACCTGACCTCGCTGGGGCATCGCAGGATTCTGGCCTGTTTTCAGACGAACGCGGACAGGGAGCAGCTGACGAAGGGGTTCGCGATCGCGGCCGAGGCTTTCGGTCTCGACCGACCGCAGCGGCCCTTCGTCTCTCTCCGCCAGTTAGACGAAGAAGTCAGGCACCAACAGGTCCTGGACCGTCTCTGCGACGCCGTCGTCGACGACGGCGNNNNGATCGGCGAGGCGGCGGCGCGACTGCTGCTCGACCGCGCCCGCGATTCCGCGCCCCAACACATCAACTACCTGCCCGAGTTGGTGGTACGAGCCTCCTCGGGCTCCGCGCTGCCGTAGCCGGCGCTCAGCCCTCGAGCTCAGTCCTGGAGTTCCGCCGCGTACGGCGGTTCCGCGCCGGGGCGGGTGCAGGTGACCGCGGCCGCGCGGGAGGCGTAGGTGAGGGTGTCCTGCCAGGTGGCGGCGGGTAGTTGAGGCACGGCCTCGGGCGACAGGGCGTCGTGGGCTGCCAGACGGTGGAGGAGGGCGGCGGTGACCGTGTCGCCCGCGCCGATCGTGTCCACCACCTCCACGGGCTCACCGGGTACGGAGACTTCGCCGCCGTCGCGGGTCCA
>NZ_LIQY01000152.1 GCF_001418495.1 Streptomyces pathocidini
CCCCAGACCTTCCCCGAGCCGCCAGGCCACTGACGCTAGAAGCGAGCCCTTCCATGCCAGAACTCGACCTGTCCAGACGCCACTTCGTGGTCGCCGCCGGAGTGAGCGCCGCCGCGCTCGGCGGGATGCTCCCCGCCGGGGCCGCTGCCGCCGCCCCGCACGCCTCCGGCTTCCTCCCGGCGGCCTTCGCCGACCCGCGCCGCGACAGCCGCCCCACCGTCTACTGGTACTGGAACGGCACCGTCACCCACGAGTTGATCGACACCCAGCTCGCGGAGTTGCGCGACAAGGGGATGTACGAGGTCGTCGTCTTCCCGTACGACAACGCCGACATGCTGCCCGCGTTCTTCACCGAGGGCTGGTTCGACGTCGTCGGCCACGTGCTGGAGGTGGCCGAGCGCACCGGCATGCGGGTGTGGCTGTTCAACGACAACCACTTCCCCAGTGGACGGGCCGCCTATCTCGTAGCCCAGGGCGGCACCGTCGGCAACCGCACCTACAAGGCGCGCCCCGAGCTGCGGCTGAAGGGCCTGTGGCGGTCCACCGCCGTGGTCGAGGGGCCCGCCACCGTCGACCTGCGTGAGACCACCGGCGTCGGGGTGGACGCCGGGCGGCTCGTGGCCGACGCGGCCGTACTCGCCGGGGCGGCCGTGCTGCGCGGCGGCGAGGAGTGGACCGACTACACGGTGACCGGCAACGCCAAGCCCGAGACCGAGGCCGCCGGGCTCCTCGTCCGCGCCTCCGCCTCCGGAGACGACGGGTACCTCGTCGCCTTCGACCAGACCGGCGTCACCACCATCTCCCGCCGCACCGGCGGCAGTTCGCAGGAGCTGGCCAAGAGCACCCGCACCGAGGGCTTCAACCGCACCAAGTTCCACACCTTCGCCGTCACCGTGCGCGGCAACACCCTCTCCGTCACCCTCGACGGCAAGGACAAGGGCACCGTCACCGACGACACCCACCCGCGCGGCGGCGTCGGCGTCCACGCGAGCGGGGCCCAGCGCGCTCTGTGGGAGGACCTGGCGATCACCGGCGCCGACGGCGGCGCGCTGTACACCTCGGCGTACGACACCGCGGCCGCCGCCGGAGACTTCCGCACCCGACCGATCCCCGCCGGCGCTGCCGCCCCCGTCGCCGCGGCAGCGCGGCCCGCCGGCTCGTCCGACGCCGAGGACCTGGTCGAGCTGACCGGCCGCCTGGGCGGCAACTGGCAGGTTCCGGAAGGCCGTTGGCAGATCGACCTCTTCGGCGGCGCGACGCTCTCCGACGACTCCTCCGGCTACACCCGCGCCTACCTCGACCTGTTGGACGACGAGCCGGCCGAACTGCTGCTCGACATGGTGCCGGGGGAGTACCACCGCCGCTTCGGCCGCTACTTCGGCAAGGTCATTCCCGGCTTCTGGGACGACGAGCCGTTCATCGCCTCCGCCGGGCCGCACCCGTTCAAGCGCCTGCCCTGGTCGCCCACGCTCGCGGGCGCGCTGCGCGAGGTCGGCGCCGAGCCCGGCAAGGCGTACGCCAGCACGTACGACGACCTGGGCGACGCGGGCCAGGTCCTGCGCGGGCGCTATTGGCGGGCCGTCTCCAACCGCTTCGCCAAGTACTTCGAGAAGCAGGCCCACTGGTACGCCGACCGGGGCGTCCGCCTCATCACCAACCCGCTCTACGACGAGACAGGACCCGCCAAGCGCATCCTGTCCACCGGCGACCTGCACAAGGTCAACCAGTGGGCGCAGGTGCCCGGCGGCGACTGCATCACCGGCGAGTACGTGGCGGGCGAGCGCACCATGGACCCGCGCAATCCGGCCTCGGTGGCCCACCAGACGGGCCGCGAGCGGTCGGTGATCGAGGCGTTCGGCAACATGGGCTGGCAGGTGGCCCCCGAGTTCGTACACGCGCTGCTCGGCGCGTTCGCCACCCGCGGCAACAACCTCACCGTGCTGCACGCGCTGTGGACCAACGAGGCCAAGGTCTACTTCCCGCCGCCGTTCGGCCCGCGCGCCCCCTGGTGGTGGGCGATGGGCCCGGTCTCCGTGTGGATCGGCCGCGTCATGGAGCTGGCCCGCGGCACCTCCGGCGCCCGCACCGCCCTGCTCCAGCCGCAGCGCGCCGCCGAGCAGCTGACCGGCACCGACCGGGTCGGCGAGGTCGACGAGGCCTTCTCGGAGGCTGCGTTCGCGCTGGAGAGCGCCCAGACCGACTTCGACCTCGTCCACGAGGGCGCACTCGCCGGCGACCCCGACCTGCTGTGCCCGGCCGAGGTCAGGGACGGCGGACTGGCCGTCGGGCGGGCCCGGTACGAGCTGGTGGTGCTGCCCGCAACCCCCGTGCTGGAGGCGGCGGGCGTCCGCACCCTCGCCGCGTTCGCGCGGTCCGGAGGCACCGTCGTGGCGGTCGGCGCCCTGCCGGAGCGGGAGGCCGACGGCCGGGACGACTCCCTGCGGCGCGCCCTGAAGGACCTCTTCGGCGACGACCCCGGCGGCAACCGCCGCGTCGGCCGGGGCCGGGCCGTCCGCGTCGCCTCACCCGAGGGGCTCGGCGCGGTCGTCCGGGCCGCCGGGGTCACCGCCGCCGTCCTCGAACCCGCCACCCCCGCCGTACGCGTGCTGCGCACCACCCGCGGCCGGGACACCGCGTTCCTCCTCAACAACGAGGGCGCCGCGCCGGTGGAGACCGAGGCCCGGCTCCCGGCAAGCGGCGTACCGGAGTTGTGGGACCCGGCGACCGGGACGGTCCGCCGCGCGCCCGTGTACCGCGCGCCCGAGCGGCCCGGTGACGGCGTGCGGCTGCCGCTGCGGCTCGGCCCGTACGAGACGCTGGCCGTGGTCTTCCGCGCGGCGACCGACGCGGGCCCGCACCTCACCGACGCCGGACCGCTGCCGGTGACCTCGGTCGCCGCGAGCCGGGACGGGCGCGCGCTGAAGGTGGAGGCCCTGGCCGAGGCGCCCGGCAGCTGGCCCCTGACCGGCACCGACGGCCGTCGCACCTACCGCGCCACCGCCCGCGTGACCGACCGCCTGGAGCCCGTACCCCTCGACGGGGACTGGACTTTGACGCTCCATCAGAGCGGCGCGCAGCCCGTCGTACGCCCCCTGGGCAGCTGGAGCGACATCGCCCCGCTCTTCTCCGGCAGCGCCACCTACACCAAGGACATCACCCTGGACGCGGCCCTCCTCTCCGGACGGCGACTGCACCTCGACCTCGGCGGCGTGCGCGAGGTCGCCCAGGTGACCGTCAACGGGACGGCCCTGCCGCCCGTGCTGTGGACCCCTTACGTCGTGGACGCCACCGAGGCGCTGCGCGCCGGGGCCAACCACATCGCCGTACGGGTGTCCAACACGCTGTCCAACGAGCGGAACAAGCCGCTGCCCTCCGGGCTGCTGGGGCCGGTGGTCCTGCGCCCGCGCCTGCCCCTCACCGTCGACCTGCCCCGCGCCTGACCCCTTCCTGGAGATCCACATGGCTTCCGTCAAGCCTCCCAAGTCCGCACTGGCCAGACCCGGACTCGTCCTCGCCACCGGACTCACCGCCCTGGTCACCGTCCTGCCCTCCGCTCTCCCGGCCGGGGCCGCCCCCGCCGGCTCCACGGCCGGGGCGACCACGCTCCAGACCCAGCACCTGCGCACCGCGCTCGGCATCGACGACACCACCCCCGAGCTCACCTGGCAGCTGTCCGGGCACGGCCGGAACGTCGTCCAGAGCGCCTTCCGCGTCCAGGCGGCGAGCAGCCGCGAGAAGCTGGAGCGGGGACAGGCCGACCTCTGGGACTCCGGCAAGGTCCGCTCCGCCGTCCCCGGCACCACGTACGCGGGCCGGGCGCTCAGCTCCCGCGACCGCGTCCACTGGCGGGTCCAGCTGTGGTCCGGCACCACCGGGCACGCCTCCGACTGGAGCGAGGCCGCCGTCTTCGAGACCGGGCTGACCCGGGCCGAGGACTGGGCCGGGCAGTGGATCACGCATGACGCGTGGCAGCTGAGCAAGCGCCAGGTCGAGCCCGTCGCCGTCAAGCTGCCCCGGACGACGGCCCGTTACGTCCGCCTCGACGTCACCAAGCTCGGCCTGCCGCTCGCCGAGGACGCCACCGGCCGTGCCTGGCGCCTCCAGCTCGGTGAGGTCGAGGTGCGCGACTCGGAGGACCCCGGGACCAACCACGCCAAGGGCGCGGCCGTCACCGCGTCCGAGAGCGGCGAGGTGCGCAAGGTCTGGGAGCCGCGGCTGGCCGTCGACGGAGAGACCAACAGCGCGCTGATCCGCGAGGCCGGCTACGCCAGTAAGCCGCACCCCGGCCCCGACGTGTCGCAGTCCCCGATCACCCTCACCCTGGACCTCAAGGAGGCCAAGGCCTTCGACCAGGTCCTGCTCTACCCGCGCGCCGACGTCCTCACCGACGACGGCAAGGTCCCGGGCTTCCCGGCGGACTACGCGATCTCGACCGGTGAGACGGCCGACGGCCCGTGGGCGAAGGCGGCCGAGGTCACCGGCCAGCAGCCGCCCGAGCCCTACCTGCCCGCCGGACTGCCCCTGTTCACCAAGGACTTCACCCTCCCCAAGGGCGCCCGCAGCGCCCGCCTCTACCTCGCGGGCCTGGGCATCCACGACGCGCACGTCAACGGCGAGCCGGTCGGGGACGCCGTCCTGGAGCCCGCCAACACCGACTTCGCCGACCGCGTCCAGTACGCCACGTACGACGTGACCAAGCGGCTGCGGCGCGGGGAGAACACCATCGCCGTCGAGCTGGGCAACGGCACCTCCAACGTGGTCAGCACCGCCGACCGCTACCGCAAGTGGTACGGCAACTTCAGCGACCCCAAGCTCGTCGCCCAGCTGGAGATCACCCTCGACGACGGCACCGTACGGCGCGTGTCCACCGGCACCGACTGGCGGACCACGCTCGGCCCGACCACGTCCTCCAACTGGTACGGCGGCGAGGACTACGACGCGCGCCGGGAGATCCCCGGCTGGGACGAGCCCGGCCGCGACCGCTCCTCCTGGTCGCCCGCCACCGCCGTCGGCAGGCCGGAGAGCACCGAGCAGCCCGCCGCGCTGAGCGCCCGCGAGACCGAACCGGTCCGCGTCATCGAGACGTTGAAGGGCAAGGAGGTCGAAGGGGCCGAGGGCAGCCGCGTCTTCGACCTCGGCCGCAACATCGCCGGCTGGCCCGAGATCACGGTCACGGCCCCCGCCGGGACAGCCGTCCGCGTCTTTCCCGCCGAGAGCCTGAAGGACGGCCACGCCTTCCAGTCCATCAGCAACGTCGGCGCGCCCCTGTGGGACAGCTACACCACGAAGGGCGGCGGCCGCGCCGAGACCTGGCACCCCAGGTTCAGCTACCACGGCTTCCGCTACCTGGAGCTGAAAGGGCTCCCGGCCGGGGCCACCGTCTCCGTACGGGGCAAGGTGCTGCACACCGACAACACCTCGGCCGGGAGCTTCACCAGCTCCAACTCCCTGATCAACGGCGTCCATTCGCTCGTCCGCCGCGCCATCGAGGGCAACATGATGAGCGTCCTCACCGACTGCCCCAGCCGCGAGAAGCTCGGCTGGCTGGAGCAGAACCAGCTCGTCTTCCCCGCCCTGGCCGCCAACTACGACATGCGGGCCTACCTCCGCAAGATCGTCCGCGACATGGCGGACGCCCAGACGGCGGACGGCCTGATCCCGAGCACCGTCCCCGACTACGTCCAACTCTCCGGCGCCTACCGCAACGACGCCAACTGGGGCGGCGCCTTCGTCCTCGTCCCCTGGCAGCTCTACACCACGTACGGCGACAAGGAGACGCTGCGCGCGTACTACCCGCAGATGAAGCAGTACGTGACGTTCCTGGAGCAGAAGGTCTCCGGCGGCATCCTCGACTACGGGCTCGGCGACTGGATCACCCCGGACCGCACCTTCCCGCGCGCGGTCGCGGGCACCTACGGCTACTGGCGCGTGGTGGACGGCCTCAGCCGCATCGCCGAGGTGCTGGGCGAGGACGCGGACGCGGCGGCCTACCGGGGGAAGGCGGAGACGAGCGCCAAGGCCCTGTCGGACAAGTTCTACGACCCAGCGACGGGCACGTTCGGCGGCGGGGGTCACGGCGCGGAGGCGCTGGCGCTGGACATGGGGGCGGTCCCGGCGGGCGAAAGGGCCCGCCTGCTGGACCACTTCGTGGGATCGGTGGAGGCCGCCGGCCACCACCTGGTGCTGGGCGAGATCTCCCTGCCCGCGGCCTTCCGCGTCCTGTCGGAGGCGGGCCGCGACGACACGGTCTACCGCATCGCCAACCAGACCACGAGCCCCAGCTACGGCTACCAGGTGCTCGCCGGGAACACCACCCTCGGGGAGACCTGGGACGGCGGCTCCGGCCAGTCGCAGAACCACTTCATGCTCGGCGCGATCGACTCCTGGTTCACCAGCCGCCTCGCGGGCATCCAGCAGAAGCCCGGCTCGACCGGCTACCGCGAACTGCTGCTCGCCCCGTCGGTCGTCGGCGACCTGGAGTCGGCCTCCGGCTCGTACCGCACCCCGTACGGCACGGTCCGCACGGACTGGCGCCGCGACGGCTCGGCCTTCCGCCTGAAGGCCGCGGTCCCGGCGGGGACCACGGCCGAGGTCCGCGTCCCGCTCACCTCGGGCACGGTCCGCGCCGACCGGGACGCGCGGCTGCTGCGGACGGAGGAGGGCGTCGCGGTGTACGAGGTCGGCTCGGGGGAGTGGACGTTCACGTCCACCTACGAGCCGGGCGGTGCGGGGGCCTGACGCGGGCGGCCCGTGGCGGGTCCCGTCGAACGGACGGGACCCGCCACGCGGCTCACTTCTTCAGCGGCTGGTTGAAGCGCAGCAGGTTGCCCGCGGGATCGCGGAAGGCGCAGTCGCGGACGCCGAAGAACTGGTCCGTCGGCTCCTGCAGCACCTCGCCGCCGGCCGCCCTGATGCGCTCGAAGGTGGCATCGCAGTCGTCGGTGGCGAAGAGGACGCCGCGCAGCATGCCCTTGGCCATGAGCTCGGCCATGGCCTGCTTGTCGGCCTCGGAGGCGTTCGGGTCGGCCAGCGGCGGTTCGAGCACGATGTTCACGTCCGGCTGCGCCGGTGACCCCACGGTCACCCAGCGCATTCCCTCATACCCGACGTCATTGCGCACCTCCAGGCCGAGTACGTCGCGGTAGAAGGCGAGCGCCTTGTCGTGGTCGTCGACGGCGATGAAGCAAGTGGAAAGAGTGATGTCCATGCCGTCCACGCTACGACCGGGCGACGCGGCCGGCTTCTCCGTTCCTGACCGGTCGCGTATGGATCTTCACCATGCACGGGGGGATAGCGGCGGCGTGGTCGTGGTCCCTGGCCCGGTAGGCGCTCGGGCTCTCGCCGACCAGCTCCGTGAAGCGCGAGCTGAACGACCCCAGCGACGTACAGCCCACCGCGAAGCAGACCTCGGTGACACTGAGGTCGCCGCGCCGCAGCAGCGCCTTGGCCCGCTCGATACGGCGGGTCATCAGGTAGCTGTACGGACTCTCGCCGAAGGCGGCGCGGAAGCTGCGGGAGAAGTGGCCCGCCGACATCAGGGCCTCGCGCGCCAGCGCTGGGACGTCGAGCGGCTCTGCGTAGTCGCGGTCCATCCGGTCGCGGGCCCGCCGCAGCCGGCGGAGATCGTCGAGGTCCTGCCGTTTCACCGGATAAGTCTCGCATACCGGTGCGGACCGATCAGGAATCGAGAAGCGCCGGTCAGGGCGTTGCGGCTAGCGTGAGCGGCGGACGGTCCGCGACTTACGGAGACACGATGAGCAAGGCCAAGAGGACGGGCACGCAGTCGCCTGCGCAGCACGCCGCCGACAGCCACGACCTGATCCGCGTGCACGGCGCGCGCGAGAACAACCTCAAGGACGTGAGCGTCGAGCTTCCCAAGCGCCGGCTGACGGTGTTCACCGGTGTCTCCGGCTCGGGCAAGAGCTCCCTGGTGTTCGGCACGATCGCCGCGGAGTCGCAGCGGCTGATCAACGAGACCTACAGCGCCTTCCTGCAGGGCTTCATGACGACGCAGGCGCGGCCCGAGGTCGACGTGCTCGACGGGCTGACGACCGCGATCACCGTCGACCAGGAGCGGATGGGCGCCGACCCTCGCTCCACCGTCGGTACCGCCACTGACGCCAACGCGATGCTGCGTATCCTCTTCAGCCGCCTCGGGAAGCCGCACATCGGCCCGCCCGGCGCGTACTCCTTCAACGTCGCCTCGGTCTCGGCGAGCGGTGGGCTCACGGTCGACCGCGGTGCCGAGAAGACCAAGACCGAGAAGGTCACCTTCAGCCGCACCGGCGGAATGTGCACGCACTGCGAGGGCCGCGGCACGGTCTCCGACATCGACCTCACCCAGCTCTACGACGACTCCAAGTCGCTCTCCGAGGACCCGTTCACCATCCCCACCTACACCGGGGGCGGCTGGGTCGTGCGGGTCATCGCCGAGTCCGGCTTCTTCGACGTGGACAAGCCGATCCGCAGGTACACCAAGAAGGAGCGGCACGACTTCCTGTACCGCGAGCCGACCAAGGTGAAGATCAACGGAATCAACCTCACCTACGAGGGGCTGATCCCGAAGCTCCAGAAGTCGTTCCTCGCCAAGGACCGCGAGGCGATGCAGCCGCACGTCCGGGCGTTCGTCGACCGGGCGGTCACCTTCGCCGAGTGCCCCGACTGCGACGGCACCCGGCTCAGCGAGGCGGCCCGATCCTCGAAGATCAAGGGAATCAGCATCGCCGACGCCTGTGCGATGCAGATCAGCGACCTCGCCGAGTGGGTGAGCGGCCTGGACGAGTCGTCGGTGGCGCCGCTGCTGGCCAAGCTGCGGCACACGCTCGACTCGTTCGTGGAGATCGGGCTCGGCTACCTGTCGCTCGACCGCTCCTCCGGCACCCTCTCGGGCGGCGAGGCGCAGCGCACCAAGATGATCCGCCACCTCGGCTCCTCGCTCACCGACGTGACGTACGTCTTCGACGAGCCCACCACGGGCCTGCACCCCCATGACATCCAGCGGATGAACAACCTGCTGCTGCGGCTGCGGGACAAGGGCAACACCGTCCTCGTCGTGGAGCACAAGCCGGAGACGATCGCGATCGCCGACCATGTCGTCGACCTCGGCCCGGGAGCCGGTACGGCGGGCGGCTCCGTCTGCTTCGAGGGCACCGTCGAGGGGCTGCGGACCAGCGACACCGTCACCGGCCGCCACTTCGGCGACCGGGCCGCCCTCAAGGAGACGGTGCGCAAGTCCACCGGCAAGCTGCCGATCCGCGGCGCGACGGCGCACAACCTGCGCGACGTCGACGTCGACATCCCGCTCGGCGTGCTCTGCGTCGTCACCGGCGTCGCCGGCTCCGGCAAGAGCTCGCTCGTGCACGGGTCGATCCCGGCCGGCGCGGAGGTGGTGTCCGTCGACCAGACGGCGATCAAGGGTTCGCGGCGGAGCAACCCGGCGACGTACACCGGGCTGCTCGACCCGATCCGCAAGGCGTTCGCCAAGGCCAACGGCGTGAAGCCGGCGCTGTTCAGCGCCAACTCCGAGGGCGCCTGCCCCACTTGCAACGGCGCCGGCGTCCTCTACACCGACCTGGGGGTGATGGCCGGAACCGCCATGACCTGCGAGGAGTGCGAGGGGAAACGGTTCGAGGCGTCGGTGCTGGACTACCACCTCGGTGGCCGGGACATCAGCGAGGTGCTCGCGATGTCGGTGGCCGAGGCCGAGGAGTTCTTCGGCGCGGGCGAGGCGCGTACTCCGGCCGCCCACAAGATCCTCGACCGGCTCGCGGACGTCGGGCTCGGCTACCTCACCCTCGGCCAGCCGCTCACCACACTGTCCGGCGGCGAGCGGCAGCGGCTCAAGCTGGCGACCCACATGGGCGAGAAGGGCGGCGTCTACGTCCTCGACGAGCCGACCGCCGGCCTGCACCTCGCCGACGTCGAGCAACTGCTCGGCCTGCTCGACCGGCTGGTCGACTCCGGCAAGTCGGTCATCGTGGTCGAGCACCACCAGGCGGTCATGGCCCACGCCGACTGGATCATCGACCTCGGCCCCGGCGCGGGCCACGACGGCGGCCAAATCGTCTTCGAGGGCACCCCCGCGGCCCTCGTAGCCGACCGCTCGACCCTCACGGCCGAACACCTGGCGGCGTACGTGGGCGCGTGACGCCGCGCGCGGCGTCGGCCGCCGAGTCGAGCGGGGACTCGTACACCGCCGCTCGACCTCACGGCTGAGCACCCGGCGGCGCACGTGGGGCCCCTGACGCGCCGCGCGTCGCCCGCCGGGTCGCTGGCCGCTGGGTCGAGCTTGGGATCCAGCGATCGCTACCTCAACCGCATGTGGTGCAGCAGGAGCAGCGCGGCAACCGCGTTGGCTGATCGGATCGCGCCGCGCGCCACCAGATCGGGGATGTCCTTGAGTGGAACCCAGTCGCGCCGCTCGGACTCGAAGTCGTCGGCCGGGTGGTCGATGTATTCGGCGCCTTCGGCCCAGTAGACGTGGTGACGGGCGTCGGAGAGGCCGTTGGAGGGCTCGACGGTCAGCAGGTGGCGCAGCGGACCGACGGGCTTCCACCCGGTCTCTTCGAGCATCTCGCGCGCGGCGGCCGCTTCGAGTTCCTCCCCGTCCTCGACCACCCCGGCGGCGATCTCGTATCCCCACGAGTCGGGGATGAACCGGTGCCGCCAGAGCAGCAACACCTCGTTCCTGTCGTTCACGGCCGTGGCGAGTGCCACCGGGCGCTGCCGGATCAGGTAGTGGTCGAGATGACGGCCGTCGGGCAACTCGACGTCAGCGAGGTTCACCCGCAGCCACGGGTTCTCGTAAACGGTGCGCTCACTGAGGTTCTTCCATACCGACATGTCGACTCCCGTCGCTTCCGCATCTCGTCGTCAGCCTAGATAGGGCTGGTCGCGGTGTTGCAGGAAGTGGCGGATGCGGAGTTGCTGGGTGTGGTGCATCGGTAGGTCGGGCAGGGCTTCCGGCGGGACGAATCTCAGTTCCGTCGACTCCTCGGAGATGGTCAGTTCGCCGCCGCGGATTCGGGCTGTGAAGCAGACGTTGAACTGGCGCCGGACCTCGCCGTCGCTGTACGCGATGATGTGGCGGGGGTCGGTGTACGTGCCGACGAGTCCGGTGATCTCGATGTCCAGCCCGGTCTCCTCCCTGACCTCGCGAACGGCCGCGCCGGGGAGCGAATCGGCCATTTCCATGGCACCGCCGGGCAACGCCCACAGATCGTTGTCGCGCCGCCGCTGGAGGAGGATGCGCCCGTGGCCGTCAGTGACAACGGCCGATGCCGCGACGACAAGGGAGTTGGGCTCAGGGGCGTGCGGGTCGTCGTAGAACTCGGTTCGTCCCATGAGGTCAGTCTTCCTGTACCGGCGACGCTGTCGCCCACACGGCGTCGAAGCTTTCGGCGTATGTATCGAACATCCTGCCACCGGGGTCGCGGCGCAGGTGCCAGACGGGAGCCCCGTAGGCATTGACTCCCCACGCATGCGCGTTGACCAGGACTTGGTCATCGGCTCGGTAGAGGGAGTTGTAGAGGGTCGACCCATGGGTGCGAATCTCGATCCCAGGCACTCCGGCAAGTGGCTGGTAGTGCAGGAGAGCGAGACGGCAGCGGGACTCAATGCCGTGACCGAACCGCTCTTCTCGGCCGCGCTGTTGGACGTTCGGGCTGTCCGCGTCGCCCAGGGCGATACGGATCGTGCATCCCTCTGTCGCGCGCTCCCGCAGGAGGGTGTTGAACCGTGGGTACGCCTCTTGCAGGAAGACCGCGGCGTAGACCAGCACGTCGATGCGTTCACGAGCCTGAGCCAGCAGATCGACGAACGTCGTCACCGGAACGTCGGCACGCTGGTCGTACAACGCCACGAGTTCCGGGCTGACCGCGCGTGCGGCGCGTGCCTGCCGCAGCGCCGGCCAGAGGATGTGCACGTCTTCTCCCAGGATGTCTGCGGCCAGCACGGCCGTCGCGCGACGCGGCAAACGTCCCCGGTTGACCCACCGTTCGACGGACTTCGGATCTACCTCGACCTTCGCGGCGAGTGTGCTGTAGGTCCAACCTCCGGCCGCCATTGCGGAGCGCAGCCTCTCGTTCGTCATCGCAGTGTTCTCCTAAGCCTGGGACGTTGCTAGGGACGTTTTACAGCCTGTGGGACGTCCCCAAGTGGGAAATGGGGGAGGTTCCTCCGTCCTGGTCGCTGACTCGACCATCGAGGCATGAGCGCACGGGAAACGGCGACTGCAGGCGATGACCAGCCCGAGTTGGGCTCTCTGGTCATAGACACCGGGGACCGGAATCGCGTGGGCGTCGTGATGGGGCATGTCGGTCCGTATGTGCAATTGCGGCCCGTCGGGGGCGGCAGGGAATGGGACGCTGCGCCGGAGCGGGTGCGCCCCCTGACGTCGCGCGAGGAGCTGAGCGCTCGCCTCGCTGCCCGCAACAAAGGGGCTCGGTGGGGCCGATGATGCGCGCCATCGGCCGGTACGCCGGGCTCCTGTTCGTCATCGGCATCAGTGCCTGCTGCGGCCTGGTCATCGGCCTGGCGCTCGCGGCATCGCCCTCATAGACCGGTCCGCCCTGGACGAAGGCCCGCAACCACCCGGCGGGCGGTGATTCCCCCGTTCCGTCCAGGGCGGACCCTCAATCCCGCTCTGGCCGCCATTCCCTGCCAGGACACGGCCGGAGCGGGCGGGCCCGCACAGAAGGGGGCCCACGGCAAGTGCTCGACGGCGCGGGGAAGGACCGCGCGCCGCTACACGCACCCGAGGAGATCACCATGCGATACCGCCTCGACCCGGTCAAGTACGGCGGTGGTGACGAGGACGACGGCAACGGCGGCAACCCCAACGGCGGTTGCGGCGACGGCCAAGGCTGCGGTCGCCAGTAGCCCCCGGCGCTTCAAACAGGCGGCCCGGGCCCTTGCCCGGGCCGCCCCCACTGCGAAACGAGAGGTTGCGATGTCCACCCGTCACCATCACGCGTACGTCTGGCTCGGTCACGGCAGTGTGCTGACGAAGCCCGGGGACGCTCATCGGCGGCCCGGGCATGCGGAGTTCCGGTCGGCTCAGGTGATGCCGTTGGAGTGTGCCGACTGGCTGCTCAAACCAGTGGATCGGATTCTCGGCACCTTTCATGTACCAGACGAGGGCGCCGACTGGTACGCCAGTCAACTGGCGGTGCACGCCGGGCTCTTCGTCGGCACCTGTGCTCCCTCGCCAGACCGTGAAGATCACCTGCGCGCTCTTGCCGCGGGGGAGGACATCGTCGGTGGGTGGTGGGTCGGCGGCGAGCGGTTTCTGTCGGTGAACCTCGTCGCGTGCAGTCCGCATCGAGTGCGGACGCAGTACGTCTGTCCTCGACTGTCGCATGACCACCAGTAGGTGCCGCTTAATGGCGGAGGCGGATTATCCAGGACGTGCCGAGTGCAGCCATGAGCAGCGCGGTCACCGGGCGGGCCGCGAGGCGCGTGTGGAAGCCGGGCAGGTGCGCGCGCAACCAGGCTTCCTCGCCAGGGTGGGCGCCGGGCCGCTCCGATACCTTGTCGCATGCGCAGCTACCGAACCCTGTTCCGCGCCCCGGAGTTCACCCCGTTCCTGCTCTCCTTCGCCGCCTTCGCCGCGGCCCAGACGATCGGCGGCCTGGCCCTCGCCACGCTGGTGTTCCGGGCCACCGGCTCCCCGTTCCTGTCGGCGGTGAGCATGTTCGGCCCGCAGCTGGCGCAGTTGGCGGGGGCCACGTTCCTGCTCTCGGGCGCCGACCGCCTGCCCCCGCGCGCGGTCCTGACCGGCATCGCGCTCGCCTTCGCCGCGGGTACGGCGGTGCTGGCGCTGCCCGGGCTGCCGGTCTGGGCGGTCTTCACGGTCGTCCTCCTGCAGGGCCTGGTCGCGTCGCTGGGCGGGGGAGTGCGCGGTGGGCTGCTGAACGAGATCCTGACCAAGGACGGCTATGTACTGGGCCGTTCGGTGTACAACATGGTCTGGGGCCTGACGCAGGTGGCCGGTTTCGCGGCGGGCGGCGCACTTCTGGCGCTCCTGTCCCCGCGGACCTGCCTGCTCCTCGCGGCGGCGCTGTACGTGATGTCGGCCCTCGCCACCCGCCTGGGCCTCACGGCCCGCCCGCCGCGTTTCGCCGGCCGCCCGTCCGTCTCGGCGACCTGGCGCACCAATGCCCTCCTGTGGTCCTCGCGCCCCCGCCGCCTGACGTACCTGGGCCTGTGGGTCCCCAACGGCCTGGTGGTCGGCGGCGATTCGCTCTACGTCTCGTACGCCCCCGAGGCCGCCGGCACGCTGTACGCCTGCGGGGCGCTGGGCATGTTCGTGGGCGACCTGGCCGTGGGCCGCCTGGTGCCGCCCGCCGTGCGCCCCCGTCTCGCGACCCCGCTGCGGCTGCTGCTGGCGGTGCCCTACCTGTTCTTCGTCCTGCGGCCGGGAGCGGCGCTGTCGGCGGTGGCCGTCACGGTGGCCTCCGTGGGCTTCGCCGCGAGCCTGGTTCTTCAGGAACGCCTGATGTCCCTCACCCCCGACGACCTCGCGGGCCAGGCCCTCGGCCTGCACGCCGTCGGCATGTCCACCCTGCAGGGCCTGGGTGCGGCCCTGGCAGGCACGGTGGCCCAACTGACCTCCCCGGCCACGGGGATGACCCTGATGGCCGCCGCGTCGGTCACCGTGACCCTGACCCTCGCGGCACTGGGCAGGCACGACAGGCGGCAGTCGGCCGTACCGGGCGAGCGGCGGCGCACCGGTAGGGTGCCGCTCCATGATTGAGGCGGATTATCTGTGTGAGACCCGGACCTCGTACGAAGCCGTCGCGGGGGACTACGCGGCGTGGGCTCGGGGGGAGTTGGAGGCCAAGCCGTTGGAGGCGGGGCTGCTCGCCGGGTTCGCCGGGCTGGTGCGGGCCTCGGGTGGCGGGGACGTCGCCGACGTCGGGTGCGGGACCGGGCGGGTGACCGCGCATCTGCATGGGCTGGGGCTGTCCGTCTTCGGGGTCGATCTGTCGCCGGGGATGGTGGCGGCGGCCCGGCGCGAGCACCCGGGGCTGCGATTCGAGGAGGGGGCCATGGGCGCGCTCGACCTGCCGGACGGCGGCCTGGCCGGGCTCGTGGCCTGGTACTCCACCATTCACGTTCCGGATGGTGAACTCCCGGGCGTATTCGCCGAGTTCCACCGCGTGCTGGCGCCCGGCGGCCACGTCGTCCTCGCCTTTCAGGTCGGCGACGAGCCGCCGCTGCACCTCACCGAAGCCCTCGGACACGACGTCTCGCTCGTCTTCCGGCGGCGCCGACCGGACCACGTGGCCGAGCTGTTGGGCCGGGCCGGGCTGGACGTACGGGCCCGGCTGCTGCGGGAGCGCGACGAGGACGGGCAGTTCCCGGAGCGGACGCCGCAGGCCTTTCTCATCGCCCGTAAGGCGGCCTGAATCGCCCGTAAGGGCGGCCTGAGAGCCGGTCCATGCGCTGAGGGGTGAGGGCGCCGTCCTGCGTCCTCACCCCTCAGGCCGGTTCACCCCTCGACCAGGATCACTTCCAGCGTGCGCGGGCCGTGGACGCCCTCCACTCGATCCAGTTCGATGTCGCTCGTCGCCGACGGCCCGCTGATCCAGGTCAGCGGGCGCGTCGGGTCGAGGCGCTCCAGGCCCTGCGGCACCGAGTCGACAACCTGGTCGGGGACCCGTACGACGCAGACGTGGTGGTCCGGGACCAGGGTGATGCGGCGGCGGCCCTGGTCGGGGGCCGCGTCCAGGACCACCGTGCCCGTCTCGGCGATGGCCACCGCGCAGCCCGTCACCACGCTGTCGACCGCGTCCAGCTCGGCGGGCGTCGACTCCGGGGTGTCCGGGAGCAGTTCGACGTCGGCGGACCGCGCCTGCGCCATCCACTCCTCCGGCAGGCCGGGCGGGACGACCGCCGTGCGGGAGCCGTGCGCCGACAGCAACTCGGAGATGAGAGAGGGGAGTTGAACGGCGTCCGTGCGATGGACCTTCGCCCTGTAGTCCGCCAGGTTCTCCGCCAGGAGGTCGGCCGTCTCCGCCGGAGTGCGGTGGCCGTGCACCCGCAGGTAGTCGCGGTTGACCGGCACGTCCTCCGGGCGCTCCGCGCCCGGGACGTCCGCCAGCGCCGCCCGCACCCGCCCCAGTACGCGTTCCCTGCTGCTCACTTGCCGCTCCCGTCCTTCCGCGCGCCCTGCACAGAGCCGTCCCCCGCCGTAGAACCGTCGCTCTGTGCGGAACCGTGGCCCCGCGCAGAACCCTCGCCCTGCACCCCGCTCCCGCCTCGCGCAGAGCCCTCGCCCCGCGTGGATCCCTCTCCCCGCACACACCCCTCGCCCCGCGCCCGTTGCCACCAGTCGCGGAACGACTCCGCCGGCACCTCCGGCCGCGTCCGCGTC
>NZ_LIQY01000153.1 GCF_001418495.1 Streptomyces pathocidini
GGGCGGGGGACGCGGGCGGGTTGGCGGGGTCGATGCCGATCGCCGGGCCGACCGCCTGCAGTTCGCGCAGCAGGCCATGGCTGGAACCCAACGGGCCACCGCCCTCCAGCAGTTCGTCGTTGGCCAGCGGCCGGTCGAAGTCCACCGGCACATAGGCGCCCGCGTGGTCGTAGTGCCAGACGAGATGGGACTGCTGGGCGGTGGTTTCGAACATCTCCAGCAACTGCTCGTAGTCTCCGCCCAGTTCGTCGACCGGGGTCACCTGGAGGCCGCAGATCTGGAGCAGATAGGCGCGGCGCAGGAAGTGCAGCGCGTCGTAGTCGAACCCCGCGACCGGGGCCACGTCTCCGGACAGCCCCGGCATGTAGCCGAAGACGGGGACGGGCGGCAGGCCCGCCTCGTGCAGCGCCTTGTCGTAGGTCGCGATCTCTTCGGCGAACGGGTTGTCGGGGCTGTGGCACAGCACATCGACGAGGGGGACCAGCCACAGGTCACAGGCCACGTGTGCTCTCTCTCCGTAGCTCTCGGGCGCGTTGGTCGAGCCAGCGTAGTGGTCATGCGGGTGTGCGTCAGCCGTCGTCCCAGCCGGTTTCGATCCGCGGCCCCCAGTCCAGGGACCTGCCCAGGGACCTGTCCGGGGACCTGTCCGGGCACGGCGCCTACCGTCTGGCGCTCGCCCAGCCGACGTCCCACACCCAGGCGTTGCCCACGCGCTTGCCCGGCTGCCCCAGCAGCCGTTCCAGAGTGAGCCGCAGCGCCTCCTCGTGGGGCTGGCCGCTGAGCACGAGGGCCCCCGCGCGCCAGAACTCCAGGTCCTCGCGGGCGGCCCGCTGCTGCTCCGGGCCTATGGCCGGTATTCGCCCGCTGTTCCGGACCTCGCGCAGCAGGTCATTGGTGGGGCGGGGCACCGCGCCGTAGATGCCGATCCGGTCCGGGCCCAAGGGGCCGTTGAAGTAACCGCCGGGGAGGGGGAATCCGAAGCCGGCGTCGATCTGCCACTTCAGCGCGCTCGCCTCGCCGGGCGAGGGCAGCGGTACGGGGACGAGCGACCGGCCCGGCTCGACATACGAGCGCCAGCCGCCGTCGGCGACGAGCGAGGGCACGGCCGGGCGGTCAACGGTCTTCAACGGCTTGGGCACGATCGGGAGCAGGGCCGCGCCGAGAGCGAGGCCGCCGGCCACCCGGATGACCAGGGCACGGTGGCAGCGGTCCCGCTCCTCGGTGCCGTCGTCCCTGCCGCGGGCGTCCGCCGCGGATTCGGCGATCGTGGTCCAGGCCAGGGCCAGCAGCATGCCCAGGGCGGGGGCGCACACCATCGCGTACCGCGACTCGATGACCGACTCGAAGAGCGGCAGCCGGTCGAAGACCCACCACGGCCCAGGGACCGTGGTGTCCGTCCAGGGAAGGGGGACGGCGGCCCCCAGTGACAGCAGGGCGGTGAAGAGGGCCGTTCCGGCCAGGGCCCGTACGACGGCGCGGTCCCAGAGGACGACGGTGATACCGAGCGTCAGGGCGATCAGCGGCCAGCCGTAGAAGGCGTTCTGCTCGGTCGGGTTGAGGGAGAGGGCAGCTGCGGTGTCCTCGTTCCCCGCGAGCGCACGGCCGGAGAACTCGATGAGGGACAGCGGTGGGTTCCCGGTCGGGCCGTGCAGGATGCTCTGGTAGCTCTGGTCGCCGAAGAACTGCCAGTACAGCGGGTACGCGACGATCGGCAGACAGACCGCGGCGGCGATCGCGAGACCGCGGACCAGGGGTGGGAAGGCGGCGCGGGCGACGGCCGGGCGCAGGCATGCGTAGATGGCCGCGAAGGCGAGCATGCCGGTGGCGGCGAGCAGCAGGGCCTCCTCGCCGAGGAAGATCTGCCAGGCGAGCAGCAGCCCCAGGATCACGCCGTGGCGCGGGACTTGGCGGCCCTCCGCCAGCCGTAGCGACCGGTCGATGATCAGCGGGATCACGAACAGCACGACCAGGTTGGGGTGCGCGTTGGCGTGCGAGACCATCGGTGGCGCGAAGGCGGCGGCCGCGCCGCCGAGGAGCGCCGCCGTGCGGTTGCGGGTGAGGTACTTGCGGATCAGCCGGTACCAGGCGGTGGCGGTCGCGGCCAGGCCGCCGGTGAGGACGACCGCCCAGGTCACGGTCGCGCCGAGGAGCGCGGTGACGGGGGCCAGGGGCACGGAGAGGCCCAACATCACGGTGTTGGCCATCAGGTTGACGCCGAGCGGGAAGTTCTGCTGGGTCGTGAAGAGCGGGTTCTCCAGGTGCAGCACGTTGTGCGCGGTGACCGCGAAGAACCACTCCCACTGGCTCTGGTCGCGCATGCTGTCGACCAGATACGCCCGGCCGAGGTCGGTCCAGAGGTTGATGTAGAGGAGAAGGGCGGCGAGGAGGTAGGCGGCGGGCACGGTGAGGGATGCCCGGCGGAGGCGGAAGAAGCGGGCGGTGCGCCCCCGTACGGCCGGCTCGGCCGGTGCGATCTCCTCCGCCGCCCAGCGCGGAGCCATCGGATCCGTCGAGTTGGTCACTTCTCCCTCCCCTCGCGTCGCAGCCGCAGCCGCAGGACCTCCGCCAGCACCTTGGCGTAGTCGAGCAGGCCGACCTTGGAACCCGGCTGGTGTGCCCAGCGGACCGGAACTTCGGCTACCGGCCAGTCGTTGGCGCGGAAGACCCGCAGGATCTCGACGTCGAAGCCCCAGCCGTCCGTGCGGGCTTGGGCGAAGGCCGCGCGGGCCTTCTCACCGTCGAAGAGCTTGAAGCCGCACTGGGTGTCCTGAATGCCGGGGACGGCTATGGCCTGGATCAGCCGGTTGCCGGCCTTGCCGAGCAGTTCGCGCACCACGTGCTGGTGGACCTCTATCCGCGCGCCCGGGCGGGCCCTCGAACCGATCGCGGCGGCGTAACCGGCGTCCAATTCGCCGAGCAGCACGGCCAGTTCCTCGATGGGGGTTGCGCCGTCGGCATCGCAGAACAGCACACGCCGGCCGCGCGAGGCCCGTACCCCGATCCGTACGGCATGGCCCTTGCCGCGGTTCACCGGCGCGCGCAGCAGTCGTATACGGGGCTCTCCCCCGGCGGCTTCGGTGGCAACGGCGGCCGTGCGGTCGGTGGAGCCGTCGTCGACGACGATCAGTTCCCAGTGGTGGGGGGTGGCGCGGAGGTAGCGGCAGACCTCCTCCATGCCGGGGCGGAGGCGGTGTTCCTCGTTGTAGGCGGGGATGACCACGGTGAGGTCGACGGCGGGGGTCGCCGGGGCGTTGGGGGGCCGCGACGACCTGGGCGCGGGCAGAGCCGCCCTGGGTACGGCGTCCATGCCTTGCCATCCCCCCTTTCGTTTCCGGACCTTGGCGGTCCGGGATGAAGACCGCCGTGGAGTGTGCCTGGTTGTACTTGATTTACACCGCTCGGCCGCCCCCGGTTCCCTGTCCTCTCAGCCGTTCTTGGTCAATTTCTCCAGGAGGTCGAGTGCGTGCTCGTCGCACTCGGCGATGAGGCGGCGGGCCTTCGCCGGGTCGCGCTGGTCGATGGTGTCGACCAGCGCGCCGTGGCCGCTCCACAACCGCCCCTTCAGGTCGGACTCGGCGCGCAGGTACGGCACAGCGAAGGCCCAGCACTGCACCCGGAGGCGGCCCAGAAAGTCGGAGATCTGCGGGTTTCCCACGAGCGCGCCGAGTTCGCGCCAGAAGCGCAGGTCGTAGCCGATAAGGATCTCCAAGTCCCCGGCCCTGGCCGCCCGTCCGGCCTCCTCGGCCCTGCGCCGTATCGAGGTGAGGGCGCGCGAGGTCGCCCCGGGCAGCATGCGGTGGACGGGCGCGCGGAAGATCCCGTCGACCACGAGGGCGCGGGCGGCGATCATGCTGCGGAAGTCGTCCGGGGTGAAGCGGTGCACCTGGAAGCCGCGGTGGTGCTCCATGTCGATCAGGCCCTGCGCGGAGAGGTCCACCAGCGCCTCGCGGACCGGCGTCGCCGAGACGCCGTACTGCTCGGCGATCTCCTTGACCGCAACGTGCCGCCCGGCGGGCAGGCGGCCCGCGAGGACCTCGTCGCGGAGGGCCTCGGCGATCTGGGTGCGCAGGGTGTTGCGCGTGACCTGTGCCCTCCTGGCGGGGATTCCGCGACCGGTGCCGGTGCCGCGCATCCTTGCGCCCTCCTTCCGCGGCCCCCTGCGGGTGGGGCCGCGGACACCCTATGCGGTGTCGCCTGCGGCGGGCCGGGGCGGTCGGGGCGCCCACCGATCACGGCCGGTCCGGTCGGGGGCGCCCACCGATCACGGCCGGTCGGCACCGCCAAGCTCCGGCGGCGTGGTTGATCGCCGCCACGGCGGGAGAGATCTGCCGCCCGGCAGCTGGTCAGCGCGCCGCGTGCTCGTCCGCGAGGGTCAGGGCCGCGTCCAGGGCCGCGAGGCCTTCCTTGGCCTCTGAGGGGGTGATCGTGCACGGGGGGACCGCGTGGGTGCGGTTCATGTTCACGAAGGGCCAGAGGCCGTTGCGCTTGCAGGCGGCGGCGAAGGCGGCCATGGGGGCGTTGGCCTCGCCCGAGGCGTTGTACGGGACGAGCGGTTCGCGGGTCTCCTTGTCCCGGACCAGGTCCAGCGCCCAGAAGACGCCCATGCCGCGCACGTCTCCCACCGAGGGGTGGCGCTCCGCGAGCTCGCGCAGGCCCGGCCCCAGGACCGTCTCGCCGATCTCGGCGGCGTTCTCGACGATCCGCTCCTCCGCCATCGCGTTGATCGTCGCGACGGCGGAAGCGCAGGCCAGGGGGTGGCCGGAGTAGGTCAGACCGCCGGGGTACGGGCGCTGGTCGAAGGTCGCGGCGATCTCCGCGGAGATCGCGACGCCGCCGAGCGGCACGTAGCCGGAGTTGACGCCCTTGGCGAAGGTCAGCAGGTCGGGCACGACGTCGAAGCCGTCGGCGGCGAACCAGTGGCCTGTCCGGCCGAAGCCCGCCATCACCTCGTCCAGGATGAAGACGATCCCGTAGCGGTCGCAGATCTCACGGACCCCGGTCAGATACCCCGGCGGCGGGACCATGATCCCGGCCGTGCCCGGCACGGTCTCCAGGATGATCGCGGCGATGGTCTGCGGCCCCTCGAACGCGATGGTGTCCTCGAGGTGGCGCAGCGCGCGCTCGCACTCCTGCTCCTCGGTCTCCGCGTGGAACGGCGAGCGGTAGAGGAACGGCGCCCAGAAGTGGACGACGCCGGCCGCGCCGGTGTCGGAGGCCCACGCCCCCCGCGCGGGAGCGCGCACGGCGTGCGACGCTGGAGAACGGGCGTGCGACGTCGGACAGCGGACGCAGCACGTGGGGGCGACGCGCACCGAAGGAGTGGGTGCCGATGACCGCGGAAAACCCCAACCGGACAGGCGCCACGGGCGCCCCCCGGCCCCCCGCCGGAGACCTGGACGCCCTGGTGATCTTCGGCGCCACGGGCGACCTCGCCAAACTCGAGACCTTCCCCGCCCTCGCCGACCTCGTGGCCCGCGGCGCCCTCACCGTCCCCGTCATCGGCGTGGCGAAGAGCGGCTGGGGCTTGGAGCAGTTCCGCGACTACGCGGCCCAGTCCCTGCGCGACCACGGCATCGACCCCGCGGGCAGCGCCGGCACCCAACTGCTCGGCCTGCTCCGGTACATCGACGGCGACCTCGACGACCCCGCCACGTACACCGCCGTCTCCGACGCGATCGGCTCCGGCCGCCGTGCCCTGTTCTACCTGGAGGTCCCGCCCGCCCTCTTCGGCCGCGTCGCCCGCGGCATCGCGGCGGCGGGCCGGGCCGAGGGCGCGCGCGTGATGGTGGAGAAGCCGTTCGGCAACGACCTCGGCAGCGCGCGCGAGCTGAACGCGACCATGCACGAGGTCTTCCCCGAGGACGCGATCTACCGCGTGGACCACTGGCTCGGCCTCGACCCCGTCGAGAACGTGCTCTACACCCGCTTCGCCAACTCCGTACTCGAACCGCTGCTGAACAGAACGTACGTGCGGAGTGTGCAGATCACGATGGCCGAGTCGTTCGGCGTCTCCGACCGCGGCGCGTTCTACGACCGCACCGGGGCGATCCGCGACGTCCTGCAGAACCACCTGCTCCAGGTCCTCGCGACGGTCCTGGCCGACCCGCCGAGCGAGGCCGCCGGGCAGGACGGCGGGGCGGACGGCGGGGCGCTCGTCCGCTGGCCCGATGCCAAGGCCCGCCTGCTGGCCGCGCTCCGCCCGCTGACCCCGGAGGACGTCGTACGCGGCCAGTTCACCGGCTACCACGACGTGCAGGGCGTCGACCCCGGCTCGACCGTCGAGACCTACGTGGCCGTGCGCCTGGCCTGCGCCTCCCCGCGCTGGGACGGCGTACCGATCCTGATCCGGGCGGGCAAGTGCCTGCCGGTGACCGCGACGGAGGTGGTGGTCCGCTTCCACCGCCCGCCGCGCGACATCTTCGGCGCCGAGGCGCAGGGCACGGACGGCTCCGGCGCCACCGGCAGCGCGTCCGGCGGCGGTCCGGCCAACACCCTCCGGTTCCGTGTCAACCCGGAGACCGCCGCCGCGCTCACCCTCGTCGGCAAGAAGCCCGGCGCGGGCTGGCAACCGGAGCCGCAGGAGCTGGCGTTCGCCCAGCAGCCCGGCTCGGACATGCGCCCGTACGACCGCCTCATCAGCGCCGCGCTGGACGGCGACCAGTGGCTCTTCGCCCGGCAGGACGCGGTCGAGACGGCGTGGCGCGTGGTCGATCCGGTGCTCGGCGACGCGGTGCCCGTCCACCCCTACGCGCAGGGCAGTTGGGGCCCTAAGGAGGCCGACCGGCTGCTGCCGGAAGGGGAGGCGTGGCACGATCCGGCGGCGGACCCGCCGGGCGGGCCGGGCTGAGCGTTCCGTGCGCTGCCGGAACCCCGGAGGACGGTCGGCCGGGGACGCGCGACCTGGATCGGCCGGGGGCGTGACGGCCGGGTCGCGCACCCCCGGCCGACCCCGCCGCTACGCCCCGGCCTTCCGGCGCTCGGCGCGCCTGACGGTCGCCTCCTGCGCCGCGTTCTACAGCGCGCGCCACGCGTTCGGCGACCCGGTCATGGCCACGTACGCGATCTTCGGCGTGATCGCGCTGGGCGTGCTGTCGCAGGTGCCGGGGCCGCCTCGCCGCAAGGCGCGGACGCTGGTCGCCGCGCTCCCGACGGGAGCCGTGCTGGTGGCGGCGGGAACCGTGCTGGCGGGCGACCTGTGGGCCGCGGCGGCGGGGATGTTCGCAGTCGGGTTCCTCGTCACGTTCTCCGGCCTGGGCGGGCCGCGCTTCCTCGGCGTCGCGGCCGGGCTGCACCTGTTCTACATGCTGGCCTGCTTCCCGCCGTACGAGCCGGACACGCTGGACTCCCGCCTCCTGGGCCTGACGTACGGCGTGGTCCTCCTGGCCGCCGCCGAACTCTTCCTGTGGCCGGATCCACCCCCGATCCCGTACGACCACCGCCTTGCGAAGGCCACCGCCGCGGTCTCGCGCTACGCAACGGCGGTGGCCTTCGCAAGG
>NZ_LIQY01000154.1:0-318 GCF_001418495.1 Streptomyces pathocidini
GCCCCGGAGCCCGCCGCCGAGCCCCGCGTCGGGCTCGCGCTCGTCTCGCACAGCCGCGATCTGGCCGTCTCCGCCGCCGAACTCGCCAAGGCCCTGGTCGGCACCGGCGATCCGGCCCCGGTCGCCCCCGCGGGCGGCGTCGAGGACGGCGGTATCGGCACCAGCGCCGTCCTCATCCGCGACGCGGTCAAGCGCGTCGACGCGGGGCGCGGCGTCGTGCTGGTCTGCGACATGGGCAGCGCCGTGCTGACCGTCAAGGCGCTGCTGGCCGAGACGGGCACGGACGCCCTGCCCGCGAACGTGCGCATCGCGGACGCG
>NZ_LIQY01000154.1:371-1634 GCF_001418495.1 Streptomyces pathocidini
CGAGGATGACCCGTGCGCGGCCGGCGGGACGGCGCCGGCCGACCTGGTTGGCGACCAGCGCGTTCCCTCTCGTGCTGGTCTACCTCGCGGGCATCGTGATCGTCGACCAGGCGACGCCGGACTATCTCCGGCTCGATGTGTACGCGGCGGTCGCGCCGGTCGCGGCCGCCGCGCTGTGCACCTACCGGCAGACCCTGGTCGTCAGCGCCATCACCCTGACCGTCATGGTCATCACGCACGGCATCCTCCCCGAGCGGCTGCCGGCCATGAACCGGGTGGCCGCGATCTTCGGGAACCTGCTCATGGTGGGCGCGGGCATCGCCGTGGCCCTGCTGCGCCGCGAGCGCGAGCGGCTGCTGGAGCGGGTGTCCGCGACCGGGGAAGCCGCGCAGCGCGCGCTGATCCGTGAACTGCCGCTCCACACCCGGCAACTGGTGGTCGACGGGTTCTACATCTCCGCCCAGAAGGACGCGCTCGTCGGCGGGGACATCTACGAGGCGGTGGAGACCCCGTTCGGCACCCGCGTCACCATCGGCGACGTCCAGGGCAAGGGGCTCGGCGCCATCGGGACCGGCGCCGCCGTGCTGACCGCCTTCCGCGAGGCCGCGTACCACCGGCGCAGCCTGGAGAGCGCGGTGAAGGCGATGGAGGAGGGCCTCTACCGCCACTACGCGGAGTCGGCGCGGGACGGCGACGAGCGGTTCGTGACGGCGCTCGTCTTCGGCACCGAGGCCGCCGGCCCCTCCGGGGACCCCGACCCGTTCTCGCTGTCGATGACGCTGGTCGACTGCGGCCATGTCGCGCCGTATGTGATCGGCGCAGACGGGACCGTACGCGAGCTGGAGTCCGGCGAGCCGGGCCTGCCCCTGGGCCTCGGCGAGCTGGCCGCCGGACAGCGCCGGCCGCAGCACGTCCGGCTCCCCGCGGGCAGCCGGGTGGTCGCGTGCACGGACGGGGTCACCGAGGCCCGGGACGCGAGCGGCGCCTTCTATCCGCTGGCCAAGCGCCTGGTCCAGTGGGCCGCGCTGCCCACCGTCGAGCTGCTGCGTCGCCTGGAGGCGGACCTCCACGCGTACACGGGCGGGCGGATGAACGACGACGTCGCGGTCCTCGTGCTGAACGCGCGACCGGAGCCGTACGGCGAGGCGGGCGGCGCGCGGGTGGGCTGAGGCCCGCCCGCCGGACCAGCCGCGGCTCCGTCGGAGGAGCGGCCGCGCCCGCCGGAACCCGCCGTCAGGTCCAGCCCGCCGCCCCCTTCAGAAT
>NZ_LIQY01000155.1 GCF_001418495.1 Streptomyces pathocidini
CGCTGCGCGCAGCGCCCAACACCGCTGTCTGTACCTGCTGTCAGGCTGAGTACCAGCCGCCCACAGATCGTCAGGAGAAGAGCATGAGTACAGACCTTGGTCCGCAGGTCATCACTCGCCGCAGCGGCAATGAGCCAATACAGGCCAACGGTGAAACAGTCGGCAGGCTCGGTGACTTCTGGAGCTGGGCGTGCTCCGACCTGGCCAACAACACCATGCGTGGTGTCTTGGCCGAGTACCTCGTGGCCACAGCGCTGGGAGCCGCCACCGGCACCCGCACCGAATGGGACACAGTTGACCTCCGTACGCCGGAGCAGTGGCGCATCGAGGTGAAATCGACGGCGTATCTGCAGTCGTGGGCGCAGTCCGCGCTGTCGAAGATCTCCTTCGACATCTCACCGGCCTCGGGCTGGGACGCTCAGACGGGCACCACCTCGGCCGAAGTGCTGCGCCGCTCAGACGTGTACGTCTTCTGCCTGCTGCACCACCAGGACAAGCAGACACTGGATCCCCTGGATCTCGACCAGTGGACCTTCTACGTCCTGCCCACCCGGGTCCTGGACGAACGGTGTCCGAGCCAGAAGACCATCAGGCTGTCCAGCCTGGAGCAACTCGGCCCCCTGAAGACCGACTTCATCGGCCTATCGAAAGCAGTAGCCACGTGCGCTGAAGGCATGCGATAGGGGCTCGGAGAGAACCCAGCCGGTAGATCTTCGACAAGGAATCCAAGCCCGCTGGTCAAACCTGGCGCGGACTCGGCTGAGCACCGCACGACTGCTACGGTCGCGTCCATGACGCTCTCGGTCTCAACGGGTCAGGCTGTCGACCTACGCGTGCAGCCGGTAGACGAGGTTCTTGATCGCGTCGAGCGGTCTCTCCAAGTGGGGCTGCTCTCGGACACGATGGTGCGCAAGCGCAGGTCTGTGGGGGCCAGAACCGACCGCGGGACCTGGGTGCGGATCGAGCGGCGCCTGCTCGACAAGATCTCCGACCAGGGGTGGAACGGGACTGAAAGTGCCGCCCGTCTGAAGGGCATCGCCCAGCCCGAATGGCACGGATGTGTGGTCTGGCGGGCCACGGACGGGCCGGTGCTGTGGCGAGCCGACGAAACCGAGCTTCTGCCAGGGGCTCCTGTCGGAAACGCCATCCTGAGCGAGGCCCCGGAGCTGCCGGATGACTGGTGGGAGGCATTGAACGCGTCGTTGGACGCGCTGGCGGCCCAGAGCACGAGCCGGGTCGCCACGCCGGACACCGACACCATCACCCAGGCCCTGGTCACCGAGTCCATCCGCGGTGTTTTCTCCGGCGATTTCGATACGACCGTGGAGCAGTGGGTGCCGGCCCACGCGGACCTGAACTGGGCCAACATGACCGCTCCAGTGTTCAGTCTCTTCGACTGGGAGGACTGGGGTAGCGCGCCGCTGGGGCTGGACTCGGCCTCGCTGTGGGCGAGTTCCCTTGCTGTCCCGGCTCTGGCCGATCGCGTATGGCACGAGCGCCGGTCCGACTTCGAGAGCCAGGACGGCAAGGTGATGACGCTGTTTGCCTGCTCGAAGATCCTCGGGCCGTACGCGCACCCGGAAGACCCTCGGCTGGAACCCGCCCGGCGCATGGCCGAACAGGTCATCAAGGAGCTTCAGAACAGCTGATCGCGTAAACGGTCCCGCAGGAGACTGCGGTACTCCTGGATCGTTCCTTTCTCGACCTCGCCGCCCAGGGCGCCGACGAGTTCGCCCAGGTGGGCGGGCTCATCAGTGCCCACAGCCACAGTGTCGACCCTCGGCAGGTGATAGGCGGCTATGAACGCCGCTTGCACGCACGAGAGTTGACGGTTGCCACCGAGGAAGACACGGGGGTCGATCTTGGCCCACACCACGTCGCTGGTGCTGCCCCCGAAGGGGCTCATGCCCCATACCTCGCTGGGGTCCAGGTCCCATGCCCTGATGAGGGCGTCTGCGGCATCCAGCGTTCTGATTCCGACCAGAAGGCCGGCGCGGACCATGAGGGTCGCTGGCCTCGGTACGGTCGGGCCGATCAGTCCCACCAGGGATGATGGATCCCAGGAGGCGATGCCCCAGGCGGCGCACAAGCCCTTGCCCGTAGCGTCATCGAGAGCTGCGCACGCTTCGGTCAGCACCTCCTGGCCATGCGGGCCGGCCTCGCGGAGCGAGTGTTCCGGGTTGTGCAGGAACACCAGGTCCGGCTCACGCCCCAGGTCCTCGGCCGCCTGTTCCACGGCCGCGTGCAGCCGCAGGGGGTCCAAGGAGTGCTCCGACCCGCCCGGTGCCGGAAAATAGCCCACCTTCGTGGAGACGGTGAACTTCGACAGCACGTCGCCGGCCGTCTGCGCCAGGACCTGATGCGATCGGAAGCCGAGGTAGTTGGTGCTGGTGTCGAGTGCCGTGACGCCGAGGTCGAGCGCCCCGGTCAGGAGCCGGCGCTCGTGACGAGATCGGTGTAGCCCGAGAACAACTCGGGGGTCAGCACCGCGCACAGCTCCTCCTTCACCAGGATCTCGGCGACCTCCGTCACTTCGGCCCCGGCAACGGCCGCGGCCTGTTCCAGCTCGACCGGCCTGCCGCTCAGCAGCAGACGCAGGGCGGGCAGTGCCTTGGCCGCGAGGGTGAGCTTCTTCCCTGAGGCCACCACGTCGACGGTCTCTCCGTGCTCCTGGATCTGGGGCGGGAAATGAGTGGTGCACACCACGGCGTCGAGCGCCCCGAGTATGTCGAGGAACGGCACGTGCCGAGGCAGGGTCGTCGCCTGCTCGTACGCGTCAAAGAGGTCGGCTGGCGGACGCTCGCTGACCAGCTGGGCGGCGGCCTCGGTCAGGGCGTCGGTGCCGGTTCCCTGCGAGCGGTCGAGGTCGTGGCGGAAGATCTCGTGCTCGCGGCACCAGTCGGCCAGCCACGCGAGCCAGCTCGCACCTGTGCGCTTGGTGATGCCGAACGTGACGTGGAGGCTCTTGCCGGAGCCGCTGCCGGTTCGTGTCGCCTGGTGCCAGTGGCCCCGCGGAATGTGCATGACGTCGCCGGTCCGCATCAGACCGGACCAGATGATCTCGTCGCTCGGAGTGCTGTTGGGGTCGGCGTCCCGGTACATCGGGACCGCGCGGGAGGCCGCGCGCACCTCCCACTCCTTCTCACCAGCGAGCTGGACGATGACGACATCGTGGTCGTCCCAGTGCAGGGGGAAGCCGGAGGCGTCGTTCGTCGTCAGGTACGCGTTGACCTGGACCCGCTCACGGGACCACCACTGCAGGGCCCGGCACGCGACCTCCATCGTCGGATCGAACACGTTGGCCTGGTCCATGATCACCGTCGCGCCTTCGCCCAGGAGCCTGCCCAGGCTGCGCATGTTGACCATGGAGATGCTCTGGCCCCGGGGGCTGACGCTGTCGGTGTAGTAGATGGCCGGATGGACCTCCTCGCCCTTCTGGAAGCACCGGAACTGCGGGCGGTTCAGGCTCCTGCGCATCGCGACGTCGAGCAGGCGGTTCGGGGTCATGATGCGGGAGACGAGTGCGGGGTCGTCCATGCTCCCGCGTACGAAGCCCTTGCCTAGTTCCTCGGCTCCACTCCAGCCGAGCGCTGCCTCGATGGCGCTGATCAACCGATGTTCCATCGTGCCTCCTCCATGGGTTCGACCACTGATGCGGAGACGGTGGGGGCCGGCGCGGCCAACCACGTCGGCCCCCACCGCTTGGTGCCTACTCGCTGTCGTGCAGGTTGCCGTCGCCACCCGGCCACGGCGCGTCGCCGGAACTACCCTGGTTGTCCGACCGGAGGCTGTCGTACCGGTCGTGGACCGCGGTCAGTTCTTGCACCGCCACCAGCAGGCCACTTCGGGCCGGAGGCGGTGTCGTGGGCTCTGCCACCTCGAACTCCTTCCTCTTCACTTCTCCCGTCAGAGCTCCGACGGGAGGTCGATGGCCGCACCACGGCCGTGGGAGATGTGGCTTGCCGTGGGGCGGCAGTCATTGGGCGTGCGATGAACGGCAGTTCGGCACCAGGGACAGGGCGCGTCAGCGGTGGTTCGGAAGACCGCCGGCGCCCTCGCGCATGTTGATCTCCAGAACGCGCTGGTCCAGCTCGTACAGGCAGGCACGACAGGCGTAGAGGGCCGCGTGCATGCCGCTCGACCGGACGGGCCCGATCCACGTCACCTCGACGTCGTCACGTCCGCACCACAGCCAGCACTCGCCGCACGCCAGCCATTCGTGGCGATCCCATAGCGCGTAGTCAGTGGGCTCCCTGGTGACGGGGTCGATGTCCCGGCGAGTGGGCCGGAAGACCGCGTCGGGATCAGAAAGCGGATTCGCTCGTAAGGCGTGCCGTCCCTTCACGCGACCGCCAGGGTGAGCGACTCGGGCCCGGCCACTACGCCGCGCTTCGGCCGTAGCGCGAACAGCCTGCGCAGAACAGCTGCTCGGATGGCGGGCGCCGCCTTGGGAAGGGTGATCTCCGCCCATACGCGTTTCCCCTGGCCGGCGGGCTCCCAGGCACACCGCGAAGCGAGAAGCTCAACCAGTGCCAGGCCGCGCCCGCTCTCGTCGTCGGACTGGGCACAACTCGCCTGCGGAGCAGCAGGATCGTCATCAAGCACGTCGATCACCAGGCGGCCAGGCCGGTGGTACAGCGCGACGGTGACGGGTCCTTCCCCATGGATCACAGCGTTGGTGATGAGTTCGGAGGCGACAAGACGAATCGCGTCAGCCGTGTCGTCGTTCAACGGCACACCCCATGCCCGCACCTTGTCGACGACCTTGCGCCGGGCAAGGGAAACTTCCCTTTCCTCACTCGCGAGGACGAACCGATGGACGAGCGTGGACATGGCGTACGCCTCCGAGGAGTTGGAGAGCGGCTCCGTCCCCGACGGGGAAACAGGGGCGGAGCCGCCGATCTGAGAACCGCTCCGGGAGCGGTCACCCTGCGTGGGCTCCGTGGACGGCTGATATTCAGTCAACGGCCCCAGCCAGCAAGGCGGAACGTTTCTAGGGGGTTCCTCCTGGGGACGCCCTCCCCGTACGCGGCGACGCGAAGTAGCCTCCCCACTACGCCGTGAGGGGATGACGGGAGTGATGACATGCCTGGTGAGCCGTTGGCGGGCCACCCGCTGAGCTTCCTCCGCCAAACGCGCGGTTGGGGGAAGGCCGAGTTCGCCCGGCTCATGCAGGCGCACGGGCGGACGCTCGGCATCCCGCTCGCGACCAACCGGACCACCGTATGGAAGTGGGAGCAGGGCCAGGAGCCGGACGCGGACGCCCAGCGAGTACTCGCCGACCTGCTGAGAGTCCCGTACGAGCAGGCCCGGAAGGAAGGTTGGCCCCGGTGGCTGCCGGTCTGGGAAGTCACGGGACTCACCGCCCCATGGACGGAGGCCGGTACCGTTGAGGCGTTGTCCGAACTCGTGGAGAGTGGCCGCATGGACCGCCGGGGCTATCTCACTATCACCGGCACCGCCCTGACGGGCCTCGCGGCGAGCTGGGTGGACGCGCCGTCCGCCTTCGCCTCGGCCCTGGGCCGGGATCAGGTCACGGACACCATGGTCTCGACGATCGAGCAGCGCATCAGCACGCTCCGCACCCTCGACGACCAACTTGGCGGCACCACGCTCCTGGAGCAGGCACACGGCGATCTCGCCCTGGTCACCGGCCTGCTGATCACTGGCAGGTACACGGAGAGCATCCGGCTCCGCCTCTACGCCCTGGCGGCCCGGGTGTCGCACCTGACCGGCTGGATGGCCTACGACGCGGGGCTGCGGTCCGCTGGCCAGCGCTACTACGTCGGCGCTCTGCGCAGCGCCCGTACCGCTGGAGACGACGCGTTTGGTGCCTTCATCCTCGCGGAGATGGGCGTTCACGTCTCCGAAGCCGGACGGACCGCCGAGCGCGTTGACCTCATCTCGACCGCCATCGACAACGCCCCTCGTACGCTGTCGCCGTACACCCAGTCCTTCCTCTACCTGCACAAGGCCGAGGCGCTGTCCCGCGACGGCGACCACGCGAAAGCCGGTACAGCGCTCAACCGCGCCGTGTCCCACTGGGAGCACCACACGACGGAGGAAAACCCGGACTGGCTCAACTGGTTCGGCGAGGCCCAGCTGAAGTCGACCGAGGGCAAGGTCCTGCTGCGGTCCGGGCAGGTGGAGCGCGCTACGAGTTCCCTGGAGACCTCCGTGAAGAGCGCGGCTCCTCGGGACAAGGCCGTACGCTCCAGCCGCCTGGCTGAAGCCCGGCTCGCCGGCGGCGACCTGGACGGGGCGCTCGACGCCGCGAACTACGGCACCGAACTCCTGGAGAGCAGTGTCAGTTCCGTACGGGCGTTGGACCGCCTGAAGGAGTTCTCCGCACACCTCGAACCGCGCAAGTCCGTCCCCGCTGTCCGTGAGTTCCGCGAGCGGCTTCAGGCTGTGCCCGTCGCGGCGTGACCGTCGCCTCTCGGATTGCGAGACGGAGCCCGCCTCGTCAGAGCAGGCTGCTGCAATGCCAGGATGGACGGCATGACGACGATCCACGGTGAGGTCGCGGCTGGGTTCGAACCGGTGCGGGAGGCGTTCGCGGCGAACTTCTCCGAGCACGGGGACATCGGCGCGGCGGTGTGCGTCTACCAGTACGGCCGACCGGTGGTGGACCTGTGGGGAGGCGTCGCCGACCCCGAGACCGGTCGTCCGTGGACGCGGGACACACTCCAACTCGTCTACTCAGCGACCAAGGGGGCCACCACGACCGCGGCACACATGCTGGCCGAGCGCGGTGCGCTAGACCTGGACGCGCCGGTGGCGAAGTACTGGCCGGAGTTCGCCGCGAACGGCAAGGCGGACATCTCGGTGCGCTGGCTGCTGTCCCACCAAGCCGGCTTGATCACACTAGACCAGCCCGTCCCGCTGAACGAGGCGTTGGCCTGGCATCCGATGGCGGCCGCATTGGCTGCTCAGCGTCCCCAGTGGACTCCGGGCACGGCGCACGGATACCACGGCCGTACCTGGGGCTGGCTCGTCGGCGAAGTGATCCGCCGGGTATCCGGCCAGACGCCGGGCCGCTTCTTCGCCGACGAGATCGCCGCCCCCCTCGGACTGGACTTCTTCATCGGACTGCCAGCGGAACAACGCGACCGGGTCAGCCGCATGGTGTACCAGCGACCGGCCATCGACCTCACCACCGTGCCTGCCGAGTCGGTCCCTGAGGAACTCCGCGAACAGGTTGCCGCCTGGCGGGACCCGAACTCGCTCAGCAACAAGGCATACGCGGTCACCGACCCCGCCGCGATCGACTTCGACTCACCCGATGTGCAGGCAGCGGAACTCCCCGCCTCCAACGGCATCGGCACCGCACGCGGACTGGCGCGCATGTACGCCGCGCTGATCGGCGAGGTGGACGGTGTCCGCCTCCTCACCTCGGAGGCCCTGGCTTCGGCGACCAACGAGCAGGCCGGCGGGAAGGACCAGGTGATGCTGATCCCGAGCCGATTCAGCACCGGATACATGCTGCCCACCGAAGCTAACCCCATGACCGGCCCAAGTGCCTTCGGCCACACGGGACGAGGCGGTTCACTCGGCTTCGCCGACCTGGAGCACGGTGTCGCCTTCGGCTACGTGATGAACAACATCATGGGAGGGGCCGATGATGTGCGTGCGGCTTCGCTGGTTGGCGCGGTGCGAAGGTCCTTGGGGTAGGGCGACGCCCTGACCACTTCGAGCGAGTGGTGTGACGATCGGCCGTTTCGACCCCGCAGCGCGACTCAATGAGGGCAGTCACCACTTCTGAGGCAAGCCCCAGCGTGGTCTTCGACGGCAATGCGGCACTCGGCACCGTCCGCAGCGTGAGGAAGCATGCCACCAAGTGGCCTACCCCCAAGGGAACCCTGAACGACTCAGTGAACGGCCCGCCGCAAAGGCCCCACAGCTCCCGGTAGGCCAGCAGATCCCGCCCTCCTACCGCAGCCTTCACCCACAAGACACACCCATCACGCTTCCGGGCACCGAACGTAAGACCATATTGACGGTTGGTCACGAAAGAGGGCAGCCTGCAGGCTGCGGCACATGAAGCCGCGCTTCCCAGAGAGGACTCCTGTGGCCATTGCGCCGACCCAAGAACAGCAGGCTGCCCGCGAGTTATTCGCCTCGGGACGGGATCTGGCGCTGGTCGCCGGGGCCGGGACCGGCAAGACGTCCACGCTGATCCTTATGGGCTCCGCGACCCGCAAAAAGGGGATGTACGTCGCCTTCAACCGGTCGATCGCTGACGACGCACGCGGACGTTTCGGGCCGAACGTGGAATGCCGTACCGCGCATTCCCTCGCCTTCCAGACCGTGGGACATCACTACCGCGAGCGCCTCAACAACTCGGCGCGCATCCCCGCCAGACACACCGCCCAGATGCTGGGCATCACCCGCGACCTGGACGTCAACTCCCGTCGTATCAAGGTCAATCACCAGGCACGCCTCGT
This sequence comes from Streptomyces pathocidini, assembly GCF_001418495.1. Classification (GTDB taxonomy): domain Bacteria; phylum Actinomycetota; class Actinomycetes; order Streptomycetales; family Streptomycetaceae; genus Streptomyces; species Streptomyces pathocidini. Next base: position 8,448 of record NZ_LIQY01000155.1, read on the forward strand.
GATGGGCATGATCCGGAGGTTCTGCTACACGACCGACCGACAGGTCATGGCCCGCCACATGGAGTGGGTCAACGGCCTCGACGGCCATGCGCAGGAGTTCCTCGCTCGCACTCTGCTGCCCTACGCGCATCGAGCCTGGCAGGACATCTGCTCCGTCGCGGGCAAACTGCGGTTCGAGCACGATCACTACATGAAGTTGTGGGCGATGACCGAGCCGGTGCTGCCCGCCGACTTCGTCTTGCTCGACGAAGCCCAGGACACCAACCCCGTCCTGGAGGAGGTCTTCCTCGCCCAGGAGGCGCAGCGGATCTGTGTCGGTGACCCGGCCCAGCAGATCTACGGATGGCGCAGTGCGCGGGACGTGATGACCGGCTTTCCGGCCGATCACCTTCACCTGACCCAGTCCTTCCGCTTCGGTCCGGCGATCGCCACGGTGGCCAACCGCTGGCTCAGGCACGCCGAGTCCGAGATGCAGCTGGCTGGGCACGGCCCCAACTCTTCCCGCGTCGACAAGCTGGCGCACCCGGACGCAGTGCTGTGCAGGGGTAACGCCGATGCCATGCAAGAAGTCCTGGCCTTCTTGGAGCTGGGTGTCCCAGTGGCGCTGACCGGCGGCGGGAGTGCGCTCCAGCGCATCGCGAATGCCGCCATGGAGCTGAAGGCCGGAAAGCGCACCAGCCACCCCGAGCTGTTTTTGTTCAGCTCCTGGGGCGAGGTACAGGAGTACGCCGAGCAGGACAAGGCGGCCCAGGACCTCAAAGCCATCGTCCAGCTGGTGGACACCTACGGCCCGGACCAGATCATCTCCGCGGTGGACCGGCTCTGCCCCGAACAAGACGCGAAGGTCACCGTTTCCACCGCGCACAAGGCCAAAGGCCGTGAGTGGCCTTCGGTCCGGATCGGCAAGGGCTTCATGGCGCCCTCTGTCGACGATGACGGCCTGCAACGTTCGCTGAACTCCAGCGAGGCACGCCTGATCTACGTCGCGGTCACCCGTGCCCGCCATGAGTTGGATATCGACGAGATCGCCTGGATCGACGCGTACGAGACCTCCATGGCCGACGCGGGCCGGGACGGCACCGTGGCCGGGCGACCGATGATCGAGCTGAGCCTGACCGGACAATTGAAGTACGACACCTCACCCATCTCGCAGTTCATGGCGCACCGCCTCCCTTACAGCGAAAACCTCGTGCGCGACTACCTGGGCCGCATCGCTCGCCTTCCGCAGCCCGTCCAGCCCATCGACGTACAACATCCGAACTGGTCGGCGCTCGGCCACGCCATCGACTACCGACTGCGTCTGTCGCTCGGTGGACAGCTCGGTGCCGCCGTGTCCCTCGGCGTCTGGGCCTTGGACGGTGCTGAGTCTCTTCGCGGAGCACCCGGGCCGGAGAGCCGGAAGGCCCTGCACTCTGCGGGACAGCAGCTCCTGGCCACCGTCGACGCCTACCTCGCTGCCCCGGCAAGCATGGACGATGACGCACTAACCCGGCTGTGCTTCGTCGCCGGGTTCTTCGAGGACATCGCCCGTACCGGTCAGATCCGCCGGTTCAGCATGCTTGCTGGGGCCACCCCCGCGACCAACCTGGACGATCTCACAGGTGCTGTCCCGACGTACGTACTCGACGACATCGGCCAGCAGATGCAGCTCGCCACCAGCCCCTTCGCCGGTTTCCGCAGTCTGCCGTCCAAGGCTCGCGTCTGCGGCCCGGTGTTCAGCGGCAGCGGCGACATCGGTGGAGCCGACGCCGACTACATCCTCGGCGGCCTCCTGCTGGACTGCAAAGCCACCAAAGATCCTCGCCGTTTGGGGCGCGACGAGATCTACCAGGTCGCCGGGTACCTGCTCCTCGACTACGACGACCAGTACGGCATCGACCACGTCGGCCTCTACCTTTCCCGCCAGGGCGGCCTGATCACGTGGGAGGTGGGTGAGTTTCTCCGACGGCTCGGCGGCGACGCTCCGCTCCGACAGTTGCGTGACCAGTTCCGCCAGCATCTACGCGGCGCAGGCCGGAATCAAAAGCCGTGACGCCGTGGTTTCCCGAGATCCCGACCGCGACGAACAGACACCCGGGGAGAATCCAATGAGCAAGGACCCAGACGACATCCAGCACGAGGAACGCATCGTCTGGACAGAGGACATCGACGGATTCGACTACGTGCGCGAGACCCTTACCACCGAGGCCGGCACACGGGCACGCCCGGTTCCCTGGCACGGAGCCGGTCGCCGAGTCGGTTACGCGACCCTCAAGCGTGACGCCCCGAGCAACGACTCGGCTGGCAGGTTCACCAGACGAATCTTCTGGGTCAAGGAGCACGACCGCTCCGAACGCTCCGACGGGGTCTACAAGACCGCCACTCCAAGCGAGGGCGTGGACCCCCGAACCGTCGCCCCCGGAGTCTGGGGTGAGGTCACAGAACGGGCCTGGGGTGGCCCACTGCCTGTCCCGTCGGACACACCGGTGTCCGCCACACAGCCAGAAGCGAAGGGACGCGTACGCCAGTCGGACCAGCCTGGGCCATCGCAATCGGCAGCGGCCTCCTTCAAGGAGACGCGTGCTGTTGAGCAGGGCGTGACGAAAGCCTTCGCCGACTGGCTATACCTGCACGAGGTGAGCGTGCCGGAAACCCTTGGGGTTGCTATCGGCGAGGAGCTCAAGCGCTGGCTGTGGGCCAACAACGAGGAGCTGATAGCGGCCATCGCCGATGCCGTGGCCCGGCAGACCACGCTCCCGGAGCAGCCGCCCTCTACGAACGAGCAATGACCGAAGCAGCAGTGGTTAAGGCCGTCACTCCGAGCTGGTGATCAGGCAGAACGATCCGATCCGTGGTTGCAGTTTTGGTTGCATTCACCCCCGTCCCGCGCCGTCCACCGCCTGTCCAGAGAGCCGCTCCGCCGCAGGTCAGAACGCTCCTGGCTCTCGCTGGACACCCAGACGAACATTTGGAAAGCGTGTTGGGGGCAACCCCTCACGAGTTCGAATCTCGTATCCTCCGCCAGTGCCTCACCGGGCACGATGTCGAAGGGCCCCACTGTTCGCAGTGGGGCCCTTCGACGTTCGCAGTCTCATCTGCGGTCTCAACGCGCCTCGGCAGGGCTGCCCGGATCGTGGTCGGTGTCGGCCTTGGCCACCTCCCAGACGAGACCGCCGACCCGTTGCGCGACGTCGGCCAGAAGCAGCCACTCCCCAAGCTGGAGGCGGTCAAAGGTTGGTCCGACACGAAACACGATTCAGGGCCCCACGGGCCGAGAGGCTCACGGACTGCCGGACTGCGTGACGCTCCGTGTGAGTTGGCCCACGATGTTCAAGACGCCCTGCCCGAAACTGGTCGGAGCGATGAGCACGCCGAACACCAGCACCACGATCACGGTCAGCTTCTCGTCCAACCGGCTTCGGGCCTGTGTGCGTCGGCGTAGTCGCAGGACGATGACGACAGCCAGCAGGACCGCCACGTTGATGGTCAGAATCACCCTGCCAGCCCTCCTGTCAGGCAAGACAACGGACATTCCAGCCTTCCTGCATAGTCCGAACTGGGCGGTGAAATGGTTCGGTCACCAGTGATTGGCAACAAAGCGCTGGTCTTGGGCTGGATTTGCCAGGCACCTGCCACGTCAGGACAGAGCAGTCGGCCGGCGTGGCGGTGGGATGGGGTCGAGCAGGTCCCACAAGGGGCGGGATCCTGCGGCCCACTCGCCGAGCATTCGGCGGTCGACGAGGTGGATTCGGTGCTGCTTACCCCAGGGGATCGCTTTGGAGGAGAAGCGGCCGTTGGTGAGGACGACCGCGACGTCCGCCCCGTGGATCTGGCGTGCAGTGCCGTTGACCTGCTGCAGCACCCCGACACCGACCGCGGCACCACGGTCCCCGTCACGGCGGTGCTTGCACTGGATCGCCCAGACGCGACCGGCGGGGTCGACGGCGCGCACGTCGCAAGCGTTGTCGCCAGCACCTCCGAGCTGCTCTGCCTTGCAGCCGTCGCGGCGCATCAGGTCCCGTACAGCGAACTCGAATGCACGGTGATCCAGTGCGTCGAGCTCGGCAATCCGCAGCCGCAGGGCTTGGGCGCGTACGCGAGCCCAAACTGCCCGCTGCTGCGCCTTCTGGTACCAGAGGCCACCCGCAGCCGAGGCGGCCACGGTGACGATGACGAGGACCCACCAGTGCGTGAGCAGCCACTGCACGGCGGCGGCGAGCAAGCCGACCGTCACGACCACACCCACGACCAGGGCGACCTGCTCGTCCTGCTTCTTGGATCGGCGAACCGGTCGGCGTCGAGCAGAGCGCCTTATCGGGCGACGGCTCATCAAGTCCCGCCCAGCTGCGCCGAGGTGGAGGAAGTGGACAGGTGTGCCGTGTACTTGGCACCGCCTGCCGTGGCTGATCCCACGTGCCACCGTGTCTGCGCCCACACCGGGACGTCACCCCGAACGTGGTCCGCAAGCTGAACCGCCATGAAGGAATTCCCCCTCTGTCCAAGGCCGTTGATGCATCCCCGCGCCCGTCGTGTATGACAGCACGCACCACCGACAGAATGTAAGAAGTCGATCACCAGGAGTGATGGGTTTTCGGCCAGAAGAACCCCGCACCCCATCCGTTGCCCGCCGTTCGACCTGCGCGTTTAGCGGCTCGACCTACCAGCTTCAGCCGTTTCGAGGCTTGGGCCGAGAACGAGCGCTGCACACAACTGCTACGCCGCCAGGACCGAGCGCGTCGCCTCCCCCTCTCCCTCGATGACGCGAGCGATCTCCGGCCATGGAGCGCGCAAGACACCGAAGAGCGACCAGTAGTCGTAGACCGGGAACACGCAGCTGAAGGCCGGGCACCTGCCACAAGCCGCCAGACTCTTCAGGAGGTTCTCGACAACCTGCCGTCCGAATCGGACAAGCAGCGCACGGTCGTCCTCGGCGATCTCGCCACGGTCGAAGCCGCGGACAGCCACCCGGAGGCGGCGTGCGCTGCGCCGTCCAAGCTCTCGCGACGACGCTCTGAAGTCCGCGCAGGAAGCCGACACATCGGCGAAGCGCGCGGCGGAATCGGCCCGCCAAGCCAGAAGTGCAGCGAAATCCGCAAACAATGCTGCGATGGCGGCTACCCGTTCGGCCACCAGCCTCCGCATCGGCAGCTCAGGCCCGCACGTACGCAGCCATGGCTTACACGTCAGCCCGGCGGCCCGCCGCTCTATCATTGCCGCGAACAGGGACGCCAAGGCAGCCGCCGAAGCGGCAACTGAGGCCGTCACGGGTCGGCGCTTAGGCAGCCAGCCCGGGAGACTCGCAGCTCCTCACGGCATGCATCCTGATTGAACGACAGTTCACTGCAAAGCGAAGGAGGACTCTCTTGTGCGGCCTTGACAATCTTTTCCAATGTCTCTCGCGCCTGTTTTTTAGAGACCTCGCGTCCGGCTTTTGAGGACGAGCAGGAACAGACCACCAAGGCGACAGCGAACAAGGTGACGGCGGCGCGATTAAACATCGTTCTACCTCCCGTTTCCATGACGGAATGGCCTCGGGAAACCGGACCCCTTGCGCAGCCGCCTTCATGCTCGATCCGCCCTGCCTCGAAGCCTGGTGCCACCTTCGGGGTGACGGGCCCGCTTTCACTCTCGCCCGCATCCACCAGCGGCATGAGCATCCCACCTGGGTGGGCAGAATGGTATCGGTGGCGATACTATCTCTGTCGATACCATCTTTGGTGGGAGGCTCATCGTGCGGCGCTTCATCGGGCGGGACTGCGAGCTGAGCGTGCTCGGCGACGCCTTGCGGGCGGTTCGCGGCGCTGTCGGGTCTGCGAGACCGGGGCAGTGCATCCTCATGCGGGGAAGGAGGCGGGTCGGCAAGTCCAGCCTCGTCGAGGAATTTCTCCAGCGCACCGAAGTGCCGTACCTGTTCTTCACCGCGGCGGGCGGCACGGCGGAGGACGAGCTGACCGAGTTGCTCGACACAGTCGCCAGATCCACCCTGCCGGAGCGGGAACTGTTCTCGGAGGAGGCCCCAGAGCAGTGGAACGCGGCATTCAGGCTGCTCGCGGAGATCCTTCCCGACGACAGCCCAAGCGTGGTCGTCATCGACGAGGTCCCCTACCTCATGGACCGCATCGACGCCTTCGAGGGCATGCTCCAGCGGGCATGGGACCGCATGCTCAGCCGCAAACCCGTACTCCTCCTCCTGGTCGGCTCCGACCTGTCGATGATGGAGGCGCTGAACAGCTACGACCGCCCCTTCCATCAGCGCGGCCGGGAAATGGTCGTGGGGCCACTGAACCCGGCCGACATCGGCGAGATGCTCGGGCTTGAGCCGGCGGCCGCCTTCGACGCCGCCCTGATCACGGGCGGTCTCCCGCTGATCTGCGCGGAGTGGCGGCCCGGAGCCGACGTCTGGGAGTTCCTCCGCGACTCGCTCGACAACCCGATCTCGGCGCTGCTGGTCTCCGCCGAGCGGTCACTGGCCGCGGAGTTCCCGCCGCAGGCGATGAGCCGGGAAGTCCTGCGGGCCATCGGAAGCGGGGAGAGGACCTTCACCAACATCGCGCGCGCGGCCGGCGGCATCGCCCACACCACTCTCACGCGAGCCACCGACGTCCTGACCGAGAAACGGGTCGTGGCAGCCGAGCTGCCCCTTTCACTGAGGCCGTCGAAGGAACGCCGCTACCGCGTGGCCGATCCATACCTCCGGTTCTGGCTCGCGTTCCTGGATCCGCACATGGCGGAGATCGAGCGCATGCGGGGAGACCTCACACTGAGCCGGATCAAGGAGCAGTGGACGAGCTGGCGGGGGCGCGCGATCGAACCCCTCGTCCGGGAATCCCTCGCCCGCCTCCTGCCGGACGGGCTCCTGCCCGCCACCCCGGCGATCGGCGGGTACTGGACCCGCAGCAACGACGTCGAGATCGACGTGGTGGGCGCCGACCGGCAGCCGGTGGCCAAGGAGTTGCTCTTCCTCGGTTCGGTCAAGTGGCTGGAGAACTCCGTGTTCGACCGCCACGACCTGGCCGCGCTGCAGAAGCACCGCGCCGCGATCACCGACGAGCCGGTACCGCTCGTGGCGGTCTCGCGCAACGGCGTCACCTGCTCCGGCCTCCAGGCCGCGTACGGCCCCGGGGAACTGCTCGGCGCTTGGCGCAGGGCGTGACAGGGGCATCGGCTTACGCCTGCGCGGCTCGCTGTGCAGGCCCACGGGAGCTAAAGCAGGAGTGTGTTTTATGTAGGTGTACTTCTATATCCAGACCAGGGAGAGGCGTGGACAAGCCTGCCGAGATGTTCGACCGGGATTTTGAGTGGTCCGCGCTGAGCCGGTTCATCAGCGATCCGCAGCCCGGTGCGACCCTCGGGGAGCCCGATCTTCGCGACACCGCCCTGTACCTGTCCGTCCTGGGCGCCGTCGCCGACGGCAACGCCACACGCGGAGGCATGGCCGGCTATCTGGAACGCAAAGCCACCGACATCGCGCACCCCATCAACGTCCTGGAAAGACGCCGGGCTGCTGCACCGAGACGCCGACGCCTTCCGCGACAACCGGCCCACCTACCGCATCGCCGAACCCTTGATCGGCTTCTACCACGCCATCATGCGCCCGGTCTGGGACCGACTCGAACGCCCCGGCAGCGCGCCACGGGTCTGGCAGGCCAGTCGTCGTCGCTTCGTCAGCAACGTCCTCGGGCCCCATTTCGAACAGGTCTGCCGTGACTGGGCCCTCCATCACGCCGACCCCGCACTCCTGGGCGGGCTACCCGCCCGCGTCGGACATGGCACCGTCCACGACCCCAAGACCCGCACCGGCCATGAGGTCGACGTGGCGGTCATCGGTATCGCCGACGGCGCCAAGCCGCCACTCCTGGCCATCGGGGAGGCCAACTGGAACAACACCATGGGCATGGCCCACATCGACCGCCTCCGGCACATCCGCGACCTTGTCACACAGGCCGGACGCTACGACACGAGCGCCACACGACTCATCTGCTTCAGCGGAGCTGGATTCAACGACAAGGCGCACGCCGTGGCGGCAGCCGATCCGGACGTCCGACTGATCGACCTGGCGGCCCTCTACGGGCAAGCCTGAAGTACGCCCCCGCTAGGCGCCCCCGGCCCCCTCACTCCTTCGACGCTCCCGACAACATTCCTGATACCAGGGCTCGTTGGGAGAAGAGGAAGACCAGGAGGACCGGGAGGATGGTCAGTAGGGCTGCCAGGGCCAGTTCGGGGCGGAGGATCTGGGAGCCGGTGCCTGCTGAGGGGTTGAAGACGGCCGAGGCTGTCAGGAGGTTGTTGAGGCCCACCTGGGCCGGGTACTGCGCGCTGTCCGGCAGCATCACGAACGGGAGGAAGAAGTTGTTCCAGTTGCCGACGAAGCTGAAGAAGCCGACCAGCGCCACCACGGGCCGGGCCAACGGCAGCGCGATCCGCGCGAAGACCTGCCACTCCGTGCAGCCGTCCAGGCGGGCGGCGGCGAGCAGGTCGGT
>NZ_LIQY01000156.1 GCF_001418495.1 Streptomyces pathocidini
CGCTCGGGCGGGGGCACCGGTTCCGGTGCCCCCGCCCGAGCGCGTCTTGGTCATGGGGGGCAGCCTACGTTCTCAATCGCCGGACAGGCGCCGAGCCCTTGGCCTAAGCTGTTTCCGACGGTGACGGTGCCCCGTATCCGCCTCGCGTCCCTCTCTCCGTCTCGTACCGGTTTGTCCGGTGCGTGACCTATGTCCCCGCCTCACTCCGGTGGGTGATCTGCCGCGTACGCATAGTCCGTTCGGGCCATTCAAGATTGGGCCCGCGGGGGCTGTTGCGCCCTGCCCGCCTTCCGTAACGTCCTCAACTGGCAACGGTGAATATGCCGCTGCCGCCGTGGGGGAGCCTCGATTCGGGAGAGGACGGCGCCAGCATGAGCTGGGTAACCGACTGGAGTACAAAGGCAGCCTGCCGCACAACTGATCCGGATGAACTGTTCGTTCAGGGTGCGGCACAGAACAGGGCGAAGGCGGTGTGCACCGGCTGTCCGGTGCGTACCGAGTGTCTGGCCGACGCACTCGACAACCGCGTCGAGTTCGGCGTATGGGGTGGCATGACCGAGCGGGAGCGGAGGGCGCTGCTGCGCCGCCGGCCCACCGTCACCTCCTGGCGCAGACTGCTGGAGACCGCGCGTACGGAATACGAGCGCAGCGCGGGCATCCTGCCTGTGGAGATGGACGACGAGGACTACGCGGCGGCGGGTTAGCCCGGGCTGGGGTGAACCAACCGCCGGGTTGAACCAACTGCTGGTTGAACCAACCTGGGCTATGCCGGGCTGGGTTGAACCCGGGCCGGACCAGGCTGGGTTCAACCAGGTTGGCGTCAAACCGGGTTGGGCCCACCCGCCGCGAGTCGCTCACCGATGGCGCGCAGCCCCGCGAGGTCGTGGACATCGCCGGGCAGCGCGGCCACTTCGGCCACCGGCACCTCCGGGTGCAGGGCGGTGAAGCGGTCGCGCGTGCGCTGTTCGCGGGCGATCACCTGCATGCGTTCGGCGTGCAGCCGCAGGAGCCCGGCCGCGAGCACCTCGGCGGCGTCCGGCTCACCCGCGCTGCGTGCGCTCTCGTACGGTGTGTGGTTCGGCCCTTCGTGGTCCGCGTGCTCTGGGTGGTCCGTGTGGTCTCCGTGATCCGCGTGGTCTGAGTGGTCCGGCTCTGAGTGGTCCGCGTGGTCTTCGTGGTGTGCGCGCTGTGCCGACTCGTGCTGTCCCTGGTCCTGTTCGCCCTCCGCGGTGGGGGAGCCACAATCGGGCGTACGAGTGCCAGCTTGCCCGTACATCTGATCCACAATGCGGCTCTCGTCAAGATTTTCCGCGGCGGCGATCGCCCGCTCCGCGCTCAGCCCGGCGGCCCCGCTGCCGTGCACGCGGTTGAGCACGAGCCCGGCCAGCGGCATGTCCTTCGCGGCCAGCCGCTCGACGAAGTACGCGGCCTCGCGCAGCGCGTCCCGCTCGGGCGCCGCGACCACCAGAAAGGCCGTGCCGGGGGCCTGCAGGAGCCGGTACGTGGCGTCGGCGCGGGTGCGGAAGCCGCCGAACATCGTGTCCATGGCGGCCACGAACGTCTGGACGTCCCGCAGGAGTTGGGCCCCCATGAGCTTGTCGAGGGTGCCGGTCATCATCGACATGCCGACGTTGAGGAACTTCAACCCCGCCCGCCCGCCGATCTTGGCGGGGGCCATCAGCATCTTGATGAACCGGCCGTCCAGGAAGGACCCGAGGCGCTTGGGGGCATCCAGGAAGTCCAGCGCGGAGCGGCTCGGCGGGGTGTCCACGATGATCAGGTCCCACTCGTCGCGGGCGCGGAGCTGGCCGAGCTTCTCCATGGCCATGTACTCCTGCGTGCCCGCGAAGCCGGCCGACAGCGACTGGTAGAAGGGGTTCTCCAGGATCGCCCTGGCCCGCTCCGGGTCCGCGTGCGCCTCGACGATCTCGTCGAACGTCCGCTTCATGTCCAGCATCATGGCGTGCAGTCGGCCCTCGCCCCGGATGCCGTCTACCTGCCTGGGGGTGTTGTCGAGCGAGGCGATCCCCATGGACTGGGCGAGGCGGCGGGCCGGGTCGATGGTGAGCACGACGGCCTTCCGGCCGCGCTCGGCGGCGCGTACGCCCAGGGCGGCGGCCGTCGTGGTCTTGCCGACGCCGCCGGAGCCGCAGCAGACGATGATCCGGGTGGCCGGGTCGTCGACGAGCGGATCGGTCTCCAGGAGCGGGACCCCTCCCAGGGCCGGGCCTCCCGAGGCTTCCGGGGCCGGGCCTCCTGGGTTGTCCTCGGTCTCCGAACCCCGCACCGTCGTGGTCACGAACCCTCCTCCGCCACGCCCTGCTTCCGCAGATCCGCCGCCAGGCGGTAGAGCCCGGCGAGGTCGCCGCCGTCGCCGAGGAACTCCAACTCGTAGGCGGGCAGCCCCAGTCCGGCCAGTTCGGCGCGCTGCTCCCGTTCGAGTCCGAGCCGCTCGGCGTGCTCCCTGGCCTGTTCCAGCAGCGGCCCGACCAGCCGCTCCGCGTGCCCGCCGCGCCGCGCGCCGCCCAGCCCCGCCTGGGAGAGGGCCTTGGCCACGTCCGTACGGCGGTGGCCCTCGGCGGCGCGCACGGCCTCGGCGTCGAGGATGCGCGGGCGCACCATGTTGATGACGATCCCGCCCACCGGCAGGCCCGCCTCGCGCAGCTCGGCGACGCCGTCCACGGTCTCCTGGACCGGCATCTCCTCCAGCAGCGTCACCAAGTGCACCGCCGTGTCCTGGGACTTGAGGACCCGCATGACCGCCTGGGCCTGGTTGTGTATAGGGCCGATCCTGGCCAGCCCCGCCACTTCGTCGTTGACGTTGAGGAAGCGGGTGACCCGGCCGGTCGGCGGGGCGTCCATGACGACGGAGTCGTACACCGGGCGGCCGTCCCGGCCCTTGCGGCGTACGGCCTCGCACGCCTTGCCGGTCAGCAGGACGTCGCGCAGGCCCGGGGCGATGGTCGTGGCGAAGTCGATCGCGCCGATCTTCTTCAGGGCGCGGCCCGCGCTGCCCAGCTTGTAGAACATCTGGAGGTAGTCCAGGAGGGCGCGTTCGGCGTCTATCGCCAGCGCGTAGACCTCGCCGGAGCCGCCCGGGGCCACGGCGATCTTCCGCTCCTCGTAGGGCAGCGCCTCGGTCTCGAAGAGCTGGGCGATCCCCTGCCGCCCCTCGACCTCGACCAGCAGGGTCCGCTTCCCCTCGGCGGCGAGGGCCAGCGCGAGGGCCGCGGCGACCGTGGTCTTGCCGGTGCCGCCCTTGCCGGTCACGACATGGAGCCTGGTCATGATTCGGAGCCTAACCAGTCGGCGGGCGCGCTACGCACGGGACCGGCTCCGTACGGGACGGGCTTCGCGTACGGCCCGGGCAGCGGTGCTCATGTACGGGCCCGGGTACGGGGCTTGCCTACGGGCCCGGGCGGGCGCGGGGGCTGTCGGTGGCAGGCATTACAGTCGGCACCATGACCAAGTGGGAATACGCGACCGTGCCGCTGCTCGTCCATGCCACCAAGCAGATCCTCGACACCTGGGGCGAGGACGGCTGGGAGCTCGTCCAGGTCGTGCCGGGTCCGAACAACCCGGAGCAGCTGGTGGCCTACCTCAAGCGGGAGAAGGCCTGATGAGCACCGTCGAGAAGAAGCTCGCCGAGCTCGGGCTGAAGCTGCCCGAGGTGGCCGCGCCGCTCGCCTCCTACGTGCCGGCGCTGCGCTCGGGCTCGTACGTCTTCACCTCCGGCCAGCTGCCGATCGTGGAGGGCAGCCTCGCGGCGACCGGCAAGGTCGGCGGCGAGGTCAGCCCGGAGCGGGCCAAGGAGCTGGCGGGCACGTGCGCGCTGAACGCGCTGGCCGCGGTCAAGTCGGTCGTCGGCGACCTGGACCGGATCGCGCGGGTCGTGAAGGTGGTCGGCTTCGTCGCCTCCACGCCGGAGTTCACCGGGCAGCCGGGCGTCATCAACGGCGCGAGCGAGCTGCTGGGCGAGGTGCTGGGCGACAAGGGCGTGCACGCGCGGAGCGCGGTGGGCGTCGCGGTGCTGCCGCTGGACGCGCCGGTCGAGGTCGAGATCCAGGTCGAGCTGGCGGACTGAGGTCGGTGGGCCCGGCTTCCGGGCCCACTCGAACATCCGGGCGGCAGCGCATAGCATCCGCCCATGTCCCGTGAGAGCGGCCGTGGAGACGGCCAGTGGTACCCGCCGGAGTGGCCGGAGCGGATCCGGGCGCTGGCGAACGGCGAGCTGACGCCGGTGACCCCGCGCCGGGCCGCCACCGTCCTGCTGCTCGGCGACACCGCGGACGGCCCCACCGTCCACATGCTGCGCAGACGCGCCTCCATGGCCTTCGCCGCGGGCGCGTACGCGTATCCGGGAGGCTCCGTGGACCCGCGCGACGAGCGGCCGGTCGGCTGGGCCGGGCCCTCGCCAGCGGTGTGGGCCGAACGGCTGGGCACGGACGGGGAGGCGGCGCAGGCCATCGTCTGCGCGGCGGTCCGCGAGACCTTCGAGGAGGCGGGCGTGCTGCTCGCCGGGGACTCCGCGGAGACCGTCGTCGCGGACACCACGGGCGCGGACTGGGAGGCGGACCGGGCGGCGCTCGTGGCCCGCGACCTGTCCTTCGCCGAGCTCCTGGCGCGGCGCGGCCTGGTCGTGCGCAGCGATCTGCTGAGCTGCTGGGCGCGCTGGATCACCCCGGAGTTCGAGCGGCGCCGCTACGACACCTGGTTCTTCGTGGCCGCGCTGCCGCGGGGCCAGCGGACCCGGAACGCCTCGACCGAGGCGGACCGCACGGTCTGGATCCGCCCGGCGGAGGCCGCGGCGGGCTACGACCGGGGCGAACTGCTGATGATGCCGCCGACCATCGCGACGCTGCGCGAGGTGGCGTCGTACGGCTCGGCCGCCGAGGTGCTGGCGGCGGCCGCCGGGCGCGACCTGGCGCCCGTACTGGCGCGGGCCGAACTGCGCGGCGGGGAGATCGTGCTGAGCTGGCCGGGCCACGAGGAGTTCACCCAGCACATCGCATCGGGGGCGGGTTCATGACGTACGCGGAATCCCTGCCGGGGCAGCCGCGCGGCGGCGCGATCGGCGGCGCGGCCACCGCGCGGGCCGTGTGCGTCCTGGCGCCCAACCCGTCCGCGATGACGCTGGAGGGCACCAACACCTGGATCGTCGCCGAGCCGGACTCGGACCTCGCGGTCGTCATCGACCCCGGCCCGCTCGACGAGTCCCACCTGTCGGTCGTCATCGCCACCGCCGAGCACGCGGGCAGGCGCGTCGCGCTGACCCTCCTGACCCATGGCCACCCCGACCACGCGGAGGGCGCGGCCCGCTTCGCGGAGCTGACGCGTACGAAGGTACGGGCCCTGGACCCGGCGCTGCGGCTCGGCGACGAGGGCCTGGCCGAGGGCGACGTGGTGACCACGGGCGGCCTGGAGCTGCGGATCGTGCCCACCCCCGGCCACACCGCCGACTCGCTCTCCTTCCACCTCCCGGCCGACGCTGCGGTCCTGACCGGCGACACGGTCCTGGGCCGGGGCACGACGGTGGTCGCCCACCCGGACGGCCGCCTGGGCGACTACCTCGACTCGCTGCGCCGGCTGCGCTCCCTGGCGGTGGACGACGGCGTCGGCACGGTCCTCCCGGGCCACGGCCCGGTCCTCGAAGACGCCCGCGGCGCCATCGAGTTCTACCTCGCCCACCGCGCCAACCGCCTGGCCCAGGTGGAGACGGCCGTCGAGGCGGGCCACCGCACGCCGGACGAGGTCGTCGCCCACGTCTACGCGGACGTGGACCGCTCCCTGTGGCCCGCCGCCCACCTCTCGGTCCGGGCCCAACTGGACTACCTGCGGGAGCACGGGCTGATCTGAGGGGCGGGCGCGCTCCTGCCGTGGGCGGCGCCGTACAGAGCCCGGCGTGAACCGCCGGCGCCCACGCCGCAACACGAAGGGCTGCGCAACACGGGGCCTGCGCAACACAAAGGGGCCCGTCAACCGACGGGCCCCTTCGGTGCGTTGAGACGTCAGCGCGAGCGCTTCGCCAGCCGCTCGACGTCCAGCAGGATCACGGCGCGGGCCTCCAGACGGAGCCAGCCGCGGCCCGCGAAGTCGGCCAGCGCCTTGTTGACCGTCTCGCGGGAGGCGCCGACCAGCTGGGCCAGCTCCTCCTGGGTCAGGTCGTGGACGACGTGGATGCCCTCCTCGGACTGCACGCCGAACCGGCGAGAGAGGTCCAGCAGGGCCTTCGCGACGCGGCCGGGCACATCCGAGAAGACCAGGTCGGACATGGAGTCGTTGGTACGGCGCAGCCGGCGGGCCACGGCGCGCAGCAGCGCGGTGGCCACCTCGGGCCGGGCGTTGAGCCAGGGCTGGAGGTCGCCGTGGCCGAGGCCGAGCAGCTTGACCTCGGTGAGCGCGCTGGCCGTGGCCGTACGCGGTCCGGGGTCGAACAGGGAGAGCTCGCCGATGAGCTCGCCGGGGCCGAGCACCGCGAGCATGTTCTCGCGGCCGTCGGGGGAGGTGCGGTGCAGCTTCACCTTGCCCTCGGTGACCACGTACAGGCGGTCGCCCGGGTCACCTTCGTGGAACAGGGCGTCGCCCCGCGCGAGGGTGGCCTCGCTCATCGAGGCGCGCAGCTCGGCGGCCTGCTCGTCGTCGAGCGCCGCGAAGAGCGGAGCGCGCCGGAGAACGTCGTCCACGGGATCTCTCCTTGTCGACATGCACAGGGGACCGTGGTCCCCATGATGCCGGACGGTAAAACTGTGTGATCAAACACAAGTGTGGCGCATCCCTCGCGGAAGCCCTACGGCAGGGGGCCGATTGGGGTGGCGATTCCATGCGGCTGGGCCGGATGTCGGTGCCGGGCTTTACTCTGGCCGAGTGTCCAATACGCCGGTGAGAGCACAGGACAAGGGGGCCGTACGAGTGGCCGAGCCGCGGAATTCCGCTGTGGGCGAACGCTCGTCCGCGAAAAAGAAAAGTGCGACAAAGGCGGCAAAAGGGCGAGCCGGTGGCGCCAAGCCCGAGTCCCACCTCGCTCTCGTCCGGCGCGCCCGCCGCATCAACCGCGAGCTCGCCGAGCTGTATCCGTACGCCCACCCGGAGCTGGACTTCGAGAACCCCTTCCAACTCCTGGTCGCCACGGTCCTCTCGGCCCAGACCACCGACCTGCGCGTCAACCAGACCACCCCGGACCTCTTCGCCGTCTACCCGACGCCCGAGGACCTCGCGGCGGCCCGCCCCGAGGAACTGGAGCAGATCATCCGGCCCACCGGCTTCTTCCGGGCCAAGGCCAAGTCGCTGATCGGGCTCTCCACCGCGCTGCGCGACAACTTCGGCGGCGAGGTGCCGGGCCGGCTGGAGGACCTGGTCACCCTCCCCGGCGTCGGCCGCAAGACGGCGAACGTCGTGCTCGGCAACGCCTTCGGCGTCCCCGGCCTCACCGTGGACACCCACTTCGGGCGGCTCGTGCGGCGCTGGAAGTGGACCGTGCAGGAGGACCCGGAGAAGGTCGAAGCCGAGATCGCCGAGCTCTTCCCCAAGAGCGACTGGACCATGCTCTCGCACCGGATCATCTTCCACGGCCGCCGCGTCTGCCACTCCCGTAAACCCGCCTGCGGCGCCTGCCCGATCGCCCCGCTCTGCCCGGCGTACGGCGAGGGCGAGACCGACCCGGAGAAGGCGCGGAAGCTGCTGAAGTACGAGCTGGGCGGGCGCCCCGGCCAGCGCCTGAAGCCCCCGTCGGACTACCCGGGCGAGCCTGCCCCGCCGCTGGGGGCGGAATGACCCGTTCCTCGGAGCCGGCCGCCCACGCCGTCGGCGCGCAGGCCAAGGACGCGCAGGCCAAGGACGCGCACGCCCCCCGCGCCCGGACCGCTCCCGTCGAGGTCACCGCGGCCGGCCTGCCCGCGTGGCTGGAGCCGGTGGCCGACGCCGCGCGGACCGTCGCCCCGCACCAGCTCAGCCGCTTCCTGCCGCCCGAGTCCGGCGGCCGCCCCTCCGCCGTACTGATCCTCTTCGGCGAGGGCGCGGACGGGCCCGAGTTGCTCCTGATGGAGCGGGCCGGAACCCTGCGGTCCCACGCGGGCCAGCCCTCGTTCCCCGGCGGCGCGCTCGACCCCGAGGACGGCGACCCGCGGACCTCGGGCCCGCTGCGCGCCGCCCTCCGCGAGGCCCGCGAGGAGACCGGGCTCGACCCGTCCGGCGTGCAGCTCTTCGGCGTGCTGCCGAGCCTCTACATCCCGGTGAGCCGTTTCGTCGTCACCCCCGTGCTGGGCTGGTGGCGCACCCCGAGCCCCGTCTCGCCGGTCGACCCCGCCGAGACGGCCCGGGTGTTCACGGTCCCCGTCGCGGAGCTCACCGACCCGGCCAACCGGGCCTCCGCCGTCCACCCCAGCGGCCACCACGGCCCCGCCTTCCTCGTGCGGGAAGCAGTGGTCTGGGGCTTCACGGCCGGGGTGATCGACCGGCTGCTGCACTACGCGGGATGGGAGCGGCCGTGGGACCGCTCGAAGCAGGTCCCGCTCGACGGGCGCTCATGACCCGCATGAGACGGTGTCCTCCCGACCCAGGACAGGTCCTTGCGACCTCCTGTGGAGTCCCCGGACCGGTGGCGACGTACATGCGAGGCAACTTTCGGTGAATGTGCTGGACATCCTGCTGCTGCTCGCCGCCGTGTGGTTCGCGATCGTCGGCTACCGCCAGGGATTCGTCGTCGGCATCCTGTCGGTGATCGGCTTCATCGGCGGCGGCCTCGTCGCGGTGTACCTGCTGCCGGTGATCTGGAACGAGCTCACCGAGGACGCCACCCCCGGAACGGGCGCCGCCGTGGCGGCCGTTGTCGTGGTGATCGTCTGCGCCTCGGTCGGCCAGGCCTTCACCACCCACCTCGGCAACAAGCTGCGCCGGCACATCACGTGGTCGCCCGCTCGCGCCCTGGACGCGACCGGCGGCGCGCTCGTCAACGTCCTCGCCATGCTGCTGGTGGCCTGGCTCATCGGCTCGGCCCTGGCCGGCACCTCGCTGCCCACGCTGGGCAAGGAGGTCCGCAGCTCCAAGGTGCTGCTGGGCGTCTCGCGGATCATCCCGCAGACCGCCAACACCTGGTTCGCCGACTTCAGCTCGGTCCTCGCGCAGAACGGCTACCCGCAGGTCTTCAGTCCGTTCTCCAACGAGCCCATCACCTCCGTCCCCGCCCCCGACCCGCGCCTGGCCACCAGCCCGGTCGCCACCCGCGCCCAGCAGTCCATCGTCAAGGTCGTCGGCACGGCGCCCGGCTGCGGCAAGGTGCTGGAGGGCACCGGCTTCGTCTTCGCCCCGCACCGCGTGATGACCAACGCCCACGTGGTGGGCGGTGTGGACGAGCCGACCGTCCAGATCGGCGGCGAGGGCAGGCTCTACGACGCGACCGTCGTCCTCTACGACTGGAAGCGCGACATCGCCGTCCTCGACGTCCCCTCACTCCGGGCGCCCGTCCTGGAGTTCACCGAGGGCGACGCCCACAGCGGCGACGGCGCGATCGTCGCGGGCTTCCCGGAGAACGGCGCCTTCGACGTGCGAGCGGCCCGCATCCGCGGCCGTATCCAGGCCAACGGCCCGGACATCTACCACCGCTCCACCGTCAGCCGTGACGTCTACTCCCTCTACGCCACGGTCCGGCAGGGCAACTCCGGCGGCCCGCTGCTCACCCCGGACGGCAAGGTGTACGGCGTGGTCTTCGCCAAGTCTCTCGACGACGCGAACACCGGGTACGCGCTGACGGCGGACGAGGTGCGCGAGGACATCACCAAGGGCCGTACGGCAGACCGGCAGGTCGACAGCCAGGGCTGCGCGCTCTAGCGGACGGCCAGGGCTGGCTCAAACAGCCGGGGCGGCGGGCTCAAGCAGACAGGGCTGCGCGCTCAAACGGGCAGGGCTGCGGGCTCAAGCGGCCTTCGGCGTCCTCCGGTGGCGGCAGGACGTGCCGGGGCCGGCGCGTCCTGGAACACGGCCTAGCCGCGGGGATGGCGCAGCCGCGCCGACACCCAGCGGGCGCGGCGGCGCAGGATGCGCGGAATGCCCAGCTGGAGATCGGTCATCCGGCCGGGACGCCCCGGGCCCACCACCCCCCGAGGGGAGGTGGCGCGCGCCGCCGAGGCGCTTCGGTTGCGAACTGCGGTGTCCCGGGGAGAGGCCCCCGGACTCCCGGCGTCGCGGGAGTCGTACGTCCAACCCATACGGAGAAGCGTGCCCGTGCCCCATGGTCGATAACCGCGCCCATGGGGGCCAATTGGCCTATGCGGCGGGCAATTGGCGTTCGTAGGAAGGGTGTGCGAGCAGGGCCCGGGGGCCGCACCGTACACCCCCCGATGGCCTGGGACGAGACCGGCGAAGGGCCTCAGCGGTCGGGTTCGGGGTCCTTCAGCCAGTTGATGAGCTCGTTCGAGAAGGCTGCCGGGTCCTCCTCGTGCGGGAAGTGCCCCAGACCGTCGAACAGCCGCCAGCGGTACGGCGCTTCGACGTACTCCCCGGAACCGGCCGCGCTCCTGGTCCGCATCACCGGGTCGAGTGACCCGTGGAGATGCAGCGTCGGCACCCGCACCGGCCGCTTCATCCGCCGGTTGAACTGGATGCCGTCGGGCCGGGCCAGCGAGCGCACCAGCCACCGGTACGGCTCGACCGAGCAGTGCGCGGTCGACGGGATGCACATCGCGCGCCGGTAGGCCGCCAGCGCCCCCTCCTCGGGCGGCCGCGGCCCCGACCACTCCCGGATCAGCTCGCCGACCAGCGCCCCGTCGTCCGCGGTCAGCCGCCGCTCGGGGATCCACGGCCGCTGGAAGCCCCAGATATGGCTGCTCGCGGCGGACTGCCGGGCGTCGGCGACCATGGCCGAGCGCCAGCGCCGCGGGTGCGGCATCGAGCAGACCGCCAGCCGCCGTACGAGCTTGGGCCGCATCACGGCGGCCGTCCACGCCAGATAGCCGCCCAGGTCGTGGCCGACGAGCGCGGCGTCGGGCTCGCCGAGGGAGCGGATCACCCCGGTCACGTCCAGTGCCAGGTTGGCCGGGTCGTAGCCCCGCGGCGTACGGTCGCTGCCGCCCACCCCGCGCAGGTCCATGGCCACTGCCCGGAACCCCGCGTCGGCGAGCGCCGTCAGCTGGTGGCGCCAGGACCACCAGAACTGCGGGAAGCCGTGGAGCAGCAGCACCAGCGGGCCGTCGCCCGCCTCGGCGATGTGGAACCGGGCGCCGTTGGCGGCCACGTCCCGGTGCGTCCAGGGACCTTCGAGGCGTACGACCGAGGCTGAGGTGTCGGGGACCGTCATACCGTCGAGCGTGTCACAGTCGCGCCCGCCGGACGCGAGCCGTTCGCCGTACGCGGATGGGGTTTCACGCCCTGCAGCACGGCGGCCGTCTCCTTGGCGGAGGCGATGGACTTCTGCGGCGGCTTGACCTTCTTGAACTTGGCGACCGCGAACAGGCCGAGCAGCGCGGCCAGTACGAGATAGGCCGCGCCGACGATGAGGAACGCCCAGGCCAGGCCAAGCCCCAGGTTGTGGATGCCGTAGGCGGCGGCGAAGCTCAGCACCGGCAGCGCGAAGAGGGCGAGCACACCGGCCGCGGTGATTGCCCCGCCGCCGATGCCCGCGCGCTTGACGTCCTGCCGGATCTCGGCCTTGGCCAGCGCGATCTCGTCGTGCACCAGGGCCGACAGATCGGCCGTGGCCGCGGCCACCAGCTTGCCGAGGCTGCGGTCGCCGTCCTGCTCGGCTGCGCTCATCGCTGCATCCCTCTTCTCTTCTCGCTCCACCGCTGCGCCGGTCGCCAGCTGTCTCCCGGCTCTCTGCCCTCAGATCATGCCGGACTGGTGCCCTCGGCGCGCCGGCCTGCGGCCACTTCGGCAAGGCGCCGGTGCTCGGCGGCCTTCTCCTCGAAGATGGCGGCCATGCGCAGGTGGTAGCCCGGGTCGTCCAGCTCGTAGATGTCGGGGATGCCGTCGTGGTCCTCGTCCCGCTCCTCGTCGTCGCAGAGCTTCTTGTACTGCACGTCCCGCATCTTGAGCAGCACGGTCGCCAGCACCGCCGCTATCAGCGAGCCGATCAGCACGGCTGCCTTGACCTCGCCAACCAGGACGGGGTTGTCGGGGAAGGCGAGTTCGCCGATCAGGAGGGAGACGGTGAAGCCGATGCCGGCGAGCGAGGCGACGGCGAACACGTCCGCCCAGGCCAGGTCCTCGTTCAGCTCGGCCTTGGTGAAGCGCGCGGCCAGCCAGGAGCCGCCGAAGACACCGACGGTCTTGCCCGCGACGAGGCCGAGCACGACGCCCAGCGGCTCGGGCTTGGTGAAGACATCGCCCAGCGCTTCCCCCGTGACCGTCACCCCGGCCGCGAACAGGGCGAACAGCGGCACCGCGAGACCGGCCGACAGGGGCCGGACGAGATGCTCGATGTGCTCGGCGGGCGAGTGCTTCTCGCCGTCCCGCACGGTGCAGCGCAGCATCAGGCCCATCGCGACACCGGCCACGGTCGCGTGCACCCCGCTGGCGTGCATCAGCGCCCAGATGACCAGCGCCAGCGGCACGTAGATGTACCACCCGCGTACGCCCTTGCGGTGCAGCAGCCAGAACAGCGCGAGGCCGACGAAGGACCCGCCCAGGGCCGGCAGGTTGATGTGGCTGGTGAAGAAGACCGCGATGATCAGGATCGCGAAGAGGTCGTCGACGACGGCCAGGGTCAGCAGGAAGGCGCGCAGCGCGGACGGCAGCGAGGTGCCGATGACCGCGAGGACGGCCAGCGCGAACGCGATGTCGGTGGCCGTCGGCACGGCCCAGCCGCCCAGGTCGCCGCCGCCTCCGGAGTTCACGGCGAAGTAGAACAGGGCCGGGACGACCATGCCGCAGACCGCGGCGACCACCGGCAGCGCCGCGGCCTTCGGATCGCGCAGCTCGCCCGCGACCAGCTCGCGCTTGAGCTCGATGCCCGCGACGAAGAAGAAGATCGTGAGCAGGCCGTCCTGGGCCCAGCCCGAGACCGAGAGGTTCAGATGCAGCGACTCGGGGCCGAAGGAGAAGTCCCGCACGTCCCGGTAGAAGTCGCTCAGCGGGGTGTTCGCCATGATCAGCGCGGCGATCGCGGCGATCAGCAGCAGGACACCGCCGACGGTCTCGGCGCGGAGGGCGTCCGCCACGAACGTCCGCTCGGGGAGCGAGAGGCGTCCCAGGAACTTACGGCGGTTGGGGGGCGCGGCCACAGGTCGACCTCCGGTCGGGTTCAGCACGTTAAGGCCCCGGCCGAGTCACGGCAGGAGCACTTGCCGACCAGACTTCCCGGCACACCCTGAATTTTTGTCGCGATATTGACGCGACCGTGCCCAGTTTAGCCGGAACGGGTGAGGGGTGCGCCGCCGTGGCAGCGCACCCCTCACCCGATCAACGCTTCGACCTGCCCGGTTTTTCCCGCTCAGTCCTCGCTGGCGGTGGGCAGCTTGCTCTGGATCAGCTCCATGACGGAGGAGTCAGTGAGCGTGGTCACATCGCCCAGGGCCCGGTTCTCGGCCACGTCGCGCAGCAGGCGGCGCATGATCTTCCCGGAGCGGGTCTTGGGCAGCTCGGCCACCGGCAGGATCCGCTTGGGCTTGGCGATCGGGCCGAGCGCCTTCGCGACATGCGCCCGCAACTCCTCGACCAGGCCCTCGCTCTCGCTCGCGCTGCCGCGCAGGATGACGAAGGCGCAGATGGCCTGGGTGGTCTGCGGGTCTGTGGCGCCGACGACCGCGGCCTCGGCGACCTTGGGGTGCGAGACGAGGGCCGACTCGACCTCGGTGGTCGAGATGTTGTGACCGGAGACCAGCATCACGTCGTCCACCCGGCCGAGCAGCCAGATGTCGCCGTCGTCGTCCTTCTTGGCGCCGTCGCCGGCGAAGTAGCGCCACGCGACGCCAGTCGCAGATTGACCGGGGCCGAAGCGCGCCCAGTACGTGTCGAGGTAGCGCTGGTCGTCGCCCCAGATCGTGCGGAGCATGGATGGCCACGGCTCGGTCAGGACCAGGTAGCCGCCCGCGCCGTCCGGCACCTCGCGGGCCTCGTCGTCCACGACGGTCGCCGCGATGCCGGGCAGCGGTACCTGCGCCGAGCCCGGCTTGGTCTCGGTGACGCCCGGCAGCGGGCTGATCATGATGCCGCCGGTCTCGGTCTGCCACCAGGTGTCGACCACCGGCGTGCGGTCCGCGCCGATGTTCCTGCGGTACCAGACCCAGGCCTCGGGGTTGATCGGCTCGCCCACCGAGCCCAGCACGCGCAGGCTGCTCAGGTCGAACTTGGCCGGGATGTCATCGCCCCACTTCATGCAGGCGCGGATCGCGGTCGGCGCGGTGTAGAAGATCGTGACCCCGTACTTCTGCACGATCTCCCACCAGCGGCCCTGGTGCGGGGTGTCCGGGGTGCCCTCGTAGAGCACCTCGGTGGCACCGTTGGCCAGCGGCCCGTACACGATGTACGAGTGGCCGGTGACCCAGCCGACGTCGGCGGTGCACCAGTACACGTCCGACTCGGGCTTGAGGTCGAAGACGGCGTGGTGGGTGTACGCGACCTGCGTCAGATAGCCGCCGGTGGTGTGCAGGATGCCCTTGGGCTTACCGGTCGTGCCCGAGGTGTAGAGGATGAACAGCGGGTGCTCGGCGCCGAACGCCTCCGGCGTGTGCTGCTCGGACTGGCGGTCGACCAGCTCGTGCCACCACACGTCGCGGCCCTCGTGCCAGGCGGTCTCCTGCCCGGTGCGGCGGACGACCAGGACGCTGCGCACGTTCTCCGTGCCCGGCCGGGTCAGCGCCTCGTCCACGGCCGGCTTGAGCGCGGAGGGCTTGCCGCGGCGGTAGCCGCCGTCGGAGGTGATGACGACGCGGGCGTCGGCGTCCTGGATGCGGGTGGCGAGCGCGTCCGCGGAGAAGCCGCCGAAGACGACGGAGTGCGGGGCGCCGATGCGGGCGCAGGCCAGCATCGCCACGACCGCCTCCGGGATCATCGGCAGGTAGATCGCGACCCGGTCCCCGGCCTGGACACCAAGCTCGGTCAGGGCGTTGGCGGCCTTGGCGACCTCGCGCTGGAGGTCGGCGTAGGTGAGGCTGCGGGAGTCGCCCGGCTCGCCCTCGAAGTGGATGGCGACCCGGTCACCGAGCCCGTTCTCCACATGCCGGTCGACGCAGTTGTACGCGACGTTGAGCTTGCCGTCCGCGAACCACTTCGCGAAGGGCGGGTTGCTCCAGTCCAGCGTCTCGGTCGGCTCGGCGGCCCAGGTCAGCCGGCGGGCCTGCTCGGCCCAGAAACCGAGTCGGTCAGCCTTGGCCTGTTCGTACGCCTCCGCGGTGACGTTGGCGGCGGCGGCCAGGTCGGCGGGCGGCGCGAACCTGCGCTCCTCACGAAGCAGGTTGGCCAGGCTCTCGTTGCTCACGACTTCTCCCAATCCCAGGGTGACTTACGTGTGTCCCAGGCCATAGCTCACCAGTCCCCCGGGCCGTGTGACAAGGCCCTTCCCTGAAATTGGTTTAGACCTGTCTTTTCCGGGCCGCTGGGACGCCGATTTCACGCCACCGCCCGCTGGTTCAAGCCATGGTCTGCTCCCCGACGGAGGGGGCGACACGGGCGAAGACCTCGGCATCCTCGCCCAGGAGATACGCCTGCGCCTCGCCGACGTGGAAGTACATCCCGTGCAGCTCCAGCGACCCCTCGACCACCCTGCGCGCCACGGCCTCATGCGCCATCAGATGCTCCAACTGCTGCACCACATTGGCCAGGCACAACTTCTCCACCGCGTCCGCCGCCAGCCGATCGGCGATCCGCGGGCCCTCGCCCGTACGACCGCCTGGGCCCGCGCCCATCAGGCCGACGGGGACCGCTCCCGTCAGGCCGTCGGAGCCCACGCCCGTCAGGCCGCCGGGTCCCCTGCCGCCCGCCATCCGCTCCAGGCTGGGCCAGCCGTGCCGAAGCCAGCGCCACAGCGGGGTGCGCGGCTGCGGCCCGCCCTGCGCCGAGTCCAGCAGCGCCTGCATGGCACCGCAGCCGGAGTGCCCGCAGACCGTGATGCTGCTGACCTCGAGCACGTCCACCGCGTACTCGATGGCCGCGGCCACCGAGTCGTCCGAGCTCTCGGCGCCCGGCAGCGGCACCAGGTTGCCCACGTTCCGCACGGTGAACAGGTCACCCGGCCCGCTCGAGGTGATCATGCTGGTGACCAGCCGGGAGTCCGCGCAGGTCAGGAAGAGGTGCGAGGGGCGCTGGCCCTCTCGCGCCAGGCGGGCCAGTTCCTCGCGCACCAGCGGCGCGGTGTTCCGCTGGAACGCGCTGAGCCCGCTGGCGAGTTGGCGGTTCCCTCCGGATCCCTTGGCTCCGGTGGTCTGCTGCTCACCCGAGGCCGCCGGCTGGGTGCAGGCGTGGTTCCGCCAGGGCGTCCAGGGACGGCAGTGGTGTCCGCCCTCGGACGCGGGCTCGGCGATCCGCTGCCCGTCCCGGCCGGTGATCGTGACCGTCCCGCCGTGGGCCAGGTGCGCGTCCCGCCAGTGCTGCAGCGATTCGTACGCCGCGTGGTCCATGAAGGAGCCGTGCAGCTCCACGATCGCGTGGGCCTGGTCCGGCACCTGCCCCAGGGCGCGGCTCAGCCGCGGCACGGCGAGGAACGTCAACTGCCCCCGCACCCGCACCCGGTGGACACCCTCCGGCTCCTGCTCGACCGACACGCGCGTGTGGGCGAGCCGGTGCAGCGCGACCGCCACCGCCACGGCGATCCCGACCGCCACCCCCTCCAGGACCCCGGCCACCACCACACCCGCGACCGTCGCCGCGTAGACCGGGAACTCGCGGTGCCGGTGCACGTTGCGGATGTGCGCGAAGTTCAGCATCTGCACGCCGATGACCATGACCAGCGCGGCCAACGCGGCCAGCGGGATCAACTCCAGCGCTCCGACCAGCACCCCGGCCGCGAGCATCACCCACACCCCGTGCATTACCGTGGACCACCGGCTCACCGCCCCGGCTCGTACATTCGCCGCGCTGCGCACCGCGACCCCCGTGACCGGCAGTCCGCCCAGGGCACCGGAGACGATGTTGGCCGCGCCCTGCCCCCGCAGCTCCCGGTCGAGGTCCGCCCGTGGAACGCGGTGCTCCGACGCGCTCGGGCCCTTCCGGGCCGAGGCCAGCCTGTCGACGGCGACGGCCGACAGCAGCGACTCCACGCTCGCCACGAGCGTGATCGTGAGGACCGCGGCGGCAAGCCCCAGCAGCGGGCCGTGCGGCAGCTCCGGCAGCGCATGGCTGCGCCACGACGGCAGGTCGACCCGCGGCAGCTGCAGCCCGGCCAGCGCCGCGACCGCCGTCGCGACCAGCACCGCCGCCAGCGCTGCCGGTGCGGTCCGCAGCAGCCGCCCCCACTTCCCCGGCATCCGCGGCCACAGCAGCAGTACGGCGAGGGTGATCCCGCTGACCGACAGCGCGGCTGGGTGCGGGTCCATCAACTGCTCCGGCAGTTCGAGGGCGTTGGCGATCGCCGAGCTCTCCGGGCTGCCGCCCAGCACGATGTGCAGCTGAGCCAGCGCGATGGTCACGCCGATGCCCGCCAGCATCCCGTGCACGATCGCTGGGCTGATCGCCAGCGCGGACCGGGCCACGCGTACGCAGCCCAGGGCGATTTGGGCAAGTCCGGCCACCACGGTGAGGCCGCAGGTGACGCGCCAGCCGTAGGTCTGGATCAGGTCGGCGGTGATCACGGTCAGCCCGGCCGCGGGCCCGCTGACCTGGAGCGGAGCGCCGCCCAGTAACCCGACGACGATCCCGCCGACGGCCGCGGCAACCAGGCCGGCCTGCAGTGGCGCCCCGGTGGCCAGCGCGATGCCCAGGGAGAGGGGCAGCGCGATCAGGAAGACCGACACCGACGCGGACAGGTCGGCGGGGTGCGGGCGGAATCGGCGGCCGGGGCGGCCGAGCCGCGGGGGTGTGCGAGTGGTCATGGTCCCGTCTCCTCCGGAGTGCCGCGGTCGCGTTCAGGCGGCCGTGGATCACGGCGTACAGCGGCGGGGGGTGGCCGGCGGGGGTGGCCGGCGCAGGGTGGCGAATCCTCAACAATCAGTAAAGGGAGCGTAACGCAAGGTAAAGGCGGACGGGATAGTTCCACGGCATAACCTGCCGCGATTACTCCGAGTGAGTGAACTTGTCAGTTCTTCAGCCTGTCATATAAATCCTCTGTGTCGGTTATGTCACGGTGTGTCGGAGTTGTCTTGGCCTGCATCAGGGAGAGAGGTGGCTATGACAGCCCCGAGGAGAGTGATCCTTTGTGTCGCCACATCGGCGATGGCCCTAGCTGTCACCGGCTGTTCGGCCGAACTCAAGACGAAGTCACCACCCGACGACGAACAGAAGCGCCTCGCGGTCCCCGAGGGCGTGTCCGCCGACAAGATCCGGCTGATCGGCGACGGTTCGACCGCCGACACCGGCCGCCAGCCCCACCAGCCCCCCATCCGGAAGCTGAAGCCCGGCGAGAAGCCCCCGCAGTTCGTGGTTTTCTCCTGGGACGGCGCGGGCGAGGACAGCCAGCGGCTCTTCTCGCACTTCCGGGCGGTGGGCAACAAGTACGACGCGCGCATGACGTACTTCCTCAGCGGCGTCTACGTACTCCCCCAGGACAAGCGGAAGCTCTACGCCCCGCCGCAGCACTCGCGCGGCTCCTCGGACATCGGCTTCAACAACCTCAAGGGCATCCGCGCCACCCTGGAGCAGGTCCGGCTCGCCTGGCTGGAGGGCAATGAGATCGGCACCCACTTCAACGGCCACTTCTGCGGTCCCAACGGAGGGGTCGGCACCTGGTCGACGGCGGAGTGGAAGAGCGAGATCGAGCAGGCCGAGTTCTTCGTCAAGAACTGGCGCACCAACGCCGGGCTGGACAAGGCAGCGCCGCTCCCCTTCGACTACAGCAAGGAGCTGATCGGCGGGCGGGCCCCCTGCCTGGAGGGCCAGAAGAACCTCATCCCCGCGGCCAAGAAGATGGGCTTCCGCTACGACGCCAGCTCCTCCGGCGGCCGCCAGGTCTGGCCGTCGAAGTTGGGCGGCATCTGGAACTTCCCGCTCCAGGAAGTCCCCATGCCCGGCCGCGCCTTCGAGACGCTGTCCATGGACTACAACTTCCTCGCCAACCAGTCCGGGACGGTGCGCGGTGACCCGTCCAAGCACGCGATCTGGGGGAAGCAGATGCGCGACGGCCTGCTGGCGGCCTTCGACCGGGCCTACCACGGCAACCGCGCGCCCCTCTTCATCGGCAACCACTTCGAGTCCTGGAACGGCGGCACGTACATGCGCGCCATCGAGGACGTCATCAAGTCGGTCTGCAAGCGGGACGGCGTGCGCTGCGTGACCTTCAGGCAGCTCACCGACTGGATGGACGCGCAGGACCCGCAGGTGCTGGCCCGGCTGCGCGGCCTGGAGGTCGGCGAGGCACCGAAGGGGGGCTGGGCGGCCTTCATGAGCGCCCAGCCCGCGGCCCCCGCCGGGCCCGACTCCTCGGTCAGGAAGAAGGGCGGCAAGGGCGGGAAGTCGGTCAAGCGGGCTGACTGACAGCCTCGCCGGCCTCCGCGGGGACGCCCTCCCGCAGGTCTTCGTGGAGCGTGAAGGCGGGGTCGACCTGGGACGCCAGGTCGGCCCCCGTCTTCACGTTGCCCCAACTCTCCGCGTTCTTCAGATGGAAGTGGACCATCTGATGCGTGTAGCGCCCCCAGTCGCGCCGCTCGTACGAGGCGTCGGCGGTCTCATAAAGGGCCGCGAGCGCACGGCGGTTGGCGGGTTCGAGCGCCTCGAAGCGCGGCGGGTGGCCCTTCTCCATCGTCCGCACCCAGTCGGAGTGGCCGAAGGTCACGAGCAGGTCCTCGCCCACCTCGTCGCGCAGGAAGGCCACGTCGTCGGGGCCCTGCACCTTGTTGCCGACCACGTGCAGTGCGACGCCGAAGTCGCGGGCGTACTCCTTGTACTGGCGGTAGACCGCAATGCCCTTGCGGGTCGGCTCGGCCACCAGGAACGTCGTGTCGAAGCGGGTGAACATCCCGGAGGCGAAGGAGTCCGAGCCCGCCGTCATGTCGACGACGACGTATTCGTCGCGGCCGTCGACAAGATGGTTCAGGCACAGCTCGACCGCGCCGACCTTGGAGTGGTAGCAGGCGACGCCGAGGTCGGACTCGGTGAACGGGCCGGTCACCATCAGCCGCACGGCCGCCCCGTCCTCCAGCTGCACGGGCCGGGCGCAGGCCTCGTAGACCGGGTTGTCCTCGCGGATCCGCAGCAGACGGGAACCGCCGCCCGGCGGCGTGGTCTTGATCATGGTCTCGGTGGAGGCGACACGCGGGTTCGAGCCGCGCAGATAGTCCTTGATCAGCGGCAGCCGGGAGCCCATGGCGGGCAACGCGGCGGCCTCCTCCTCGTCGAGGCCGAGCGCGGGACCCAGGTGCTGGTTGATGTCCGCGTCCACGGCGATCACGGGAATGCGGGCCACGGCGAGATGGCGGATGAACAGTGAGGACAGCGTGGTCTTGCCGCTGCCGCCCTTCCCTACGAAAGCGATCTTCATGTTCAGCAAGATAGGTGGGTGAGTGTCCGGATACCGGATCTGCGTGAAGAAGACCACTCCAACGAGGGGTTGAGCCTGTCCGTGCGTAGGGTCGTGGCCATGAGTACTGAAGCCGATCCGCTCGCCGTTCTCGGAGGCCTCCCGGGTGTGGCCGACTCCGTGGACTCCGTGCGCAAGGCGGTCGACCGGGTCTACGGCCACCGGGTGATGCGCCGCCGCAGCAACGAGATCACCTCGGAGGCCGCGCTGCGCGGAGCGCGCGGCTCGGCTGCGCTCGCCGGGGCCGACTGGGCGCTGGAAGAGGTGCGCCGGCGCAGTGACTTCGGCGGCGAGGGCGAGCCGTGGACGGTCGGCGCGGCGCTGCGGCTCACGGCGGAGGCGGGCCAACTCCTCGGCGTCTGGCGGCAGTCACCGCTGCGGGCGCTCGCCCGGCTGCACCTGGTCGCGGCCGGGGGCGCGGTCCCGGACGAGACGGTCGGCCGGCCCCGCCTGACCGGCGAGTCGGTCACGGAACTGCCGCTGCCGGACGCGGACGATATGCAGGTGGCGCCGGTGGAACCGGCTCCGGCTTCTGGGGACGTCAGTTCTGAGGGCGCGGCTTCTGGGGATGCGGCTTCCGAGGGCGCCGCGTCGGCTGAGGCGGTCTTGCCGGAACCGGATGCTCCCCTCCCGGAGCGCGCCGGTGCGGCTGCGGTGGTACGAGGGCAACCGCGCCATGGAGCGGCAGGCGAGTGTCGCGGGTGTGCTGGGGCACTTGCGGGCCGTGGACGGGCTGGTGGCGCGGGCACTTGGTCTCGACGACCCGCTGGCCGCGCTCGACGCGTACGCCGCCGACCCGGGTAGCGCGCCGACCTCGCCGGTGGGGCGCACGGAGGCGTACTGGCGCACGGACCTGCCGGAGCGGCTGGGCTCGGTGCGCGAGCCGTGGCGCGAGCAGGTGCACACATTGATCCGCACGGTGTCCTTCGCGGGCGGCGGCGTCTCGCAACTGGCGGTCCCCTACGGGAAGTTCGACCTTCCGCTGCGGGACTCGCTGGTGGACCGGGCGTTCGAGACGTGGGTGCACGCGTGGGACATCGCGGAGGCGGTGCACTACCCGTACGATCCGCCGTCCGCCGGGAGTCTGCGGCTGATGATCGACCTCGCGGTGCGGTTGCTGCCAGGGGCGCTGGCGCAGCGGCGCCGGGCCGGACTGGCGGGCCCCGCCCGCCGGTTGGTGGCGGCGGGGTCGCCCGGGCGCACGCTCCACCTGGAGGTGGAGGGCAGCGGCGGCGGCCACTGGTTCATCGCCCTCGACTCCCCGGGCGCGAAGGCGTCCCCGGACGAGGAGGTGGCCCATGTCGCCCTGGACGCCTCCGAGTTCTGCCAGTTGGCTGCGGGGCATGTGGAGCCGCTGGAGGCTGCCGCCGGCCAGGAGGGCGACCGCGAGGCCATCCACGACGTCCTGTCCGCCACAGCGGCCCTCTCCCGCCTGTAGGGCCGGGGGCCCTGGCTCAGCCCGAGTTGTGGGCCGCGGTCCGGCCGTCGTCGTGGGCCAGCCCCGCCGGGCTGTGGGGCGGGGCCCGGTGGGCCATGGTTCGGCCCTCGTCCTGGGCCAGCGCCGCCGCGCTGTGGGCAGGCGTTCGCCCTGCGGCGGGCGGG
>NZ_LIQY01000157.1 GCF_001418495.1 Streptomyces pathocidini
CCGGGGTGTGGCGACGGAGGGAGAGGGGCGGCGCAAGCAGGTGGCCCCGGTCGCGGGGCGGACGGCTCAGTGCCGAGGTCGCACACGGCTCGACGCAGTGGTGGTGCTGCGGAGCGCGGTGTCCCATGACCTCAGACGAGCAACGTCCGTCTCCTATCGGCGACAACAGGGCCGGAAACTACGGTAGGGCGCGCCACCGCACCGCCGCAACGCAATTTTGACGCCGCAACGCGGTCAACAGCCGCAGCGTCGTCAACGGTCGCCCGCGGAACGGCGCTCGCGCGGCCGCATGACGCCGGTCGACCGGACCCGTATTGTCGGAACGCCAGACCCCCTTGGAGGCTTTCCGTGCCGAACGGCCCGTTCTCGCTCCCCGCCGAGCTCTACCTGCTCGCCTGGGACACGAAAGCGATCAAGCTGACCCGGACGGCATCCCTGCACCTCCTGGTCAGGGCGGGGGCGCTCACCGAACTCGCGCAGCGCGGCCGGCTCGTGGACGTCGACGGGATCGTCACGCCGGCCGACGACTCCCGCACCGGGGACCCTGTCCTGGACGGGCTGCTGGAACTGATCGAGGAGTCCCGGCCCCGTACGTGGAAGGCGTGGGTGAGCCGCGACGCCGGCCTCACCCTGGGGGCAGTCCGGGACCAGTTGCGGGGTACGGGCCACCTGAGGACGGAGACCCGACGCGTACTGGGCCTGTTCCCGGCCAAGGACCACGTCCTGGACCAGGGAGGGGGCGTGGCCGCGGCCGACGCCCTGAAGACCGGGGTGCTGGGGGTCCTGCGCGGCACCCAGGACGTGTCCGAGGTGCCGGAGCGCGCGGCGGCACTCGTCGCCCTCGCGGCGGCCGGCGAGCTGCGGACGGTGATCACGGCGGCCGACGCGGCGGCGTACGAGGAGCGCGTCGCGGTGCTGACACAGCGCGCGGGTGCGGCGGCACCGGCGCTGCGGAAGGTGCTGGAGGAGGTACGGGCCGCCCTGGTGGTCGCGATCTTGACGGCCGCGATCGTCCCGCCGATCACTGCCGGAGGAAGCTGAGAAACGGGGGTTTCCCGCCCGCCCGGCAGGGTCTCCCACGCCTCCCGGCAGGTGGGTACCTCACGCCTCCCGCAGGAGGGCCGCCAGGTCGCCGTCCAGGTCCAGGTGGAGCCCCTCGCGGCCCGCGGGCACGCACGCGTACGACCGCCGCAGGAAACGGCTCAGTTCCGCGGTGCGCACCCGCACCATGGCGGTGCCGACCGAGGCGTGGAACTCCAGCACCGTCTCGTCCTCGCCGTGCGGCCGGACGTGGACGTCGCCGTCGCCCGCGGGCGAGCCCAGCCCCGCGGCCAGCAGGTCCCGGCCGAAGATCCAGGACACCTCGGAGCCCACGAGCGAGGCCTTCGGGGGGAAGCACATGCGGACGGCCAGCGGGTCGCCGGCGTCGTAGCGCAGCACAGCCTTGACCTTGAGGACGTCGGATTCGGACGTGATGAGGCCGGCCTGGACAGCTTGGTCGATGACAGGGGACACGCCTGCCTCCTCGCGCTCGTGGGTCTGGTCCCTCGGTGCCGCGGCGTACCGCGGTCCCTTCTCTCAACGGGGGAGACGACGCATGGACTCGATCCGTGCATCGTCCGTGGGGGTGACATCGGTCACGGCGCGAGGGACCTTGAGGCGGCGCTCCGGGCGCGGGGCGGAACCGGCCACGCGCGCGTGGCGGCGGTTCGCCATCCGGACCCCCGGACGGGCCCTGGAGGGCGCCCCGTAGGCTCGGGATCATGTTCGTACTTGAGCTGACCTACACCGCGCCCGCCGACGAAGTGGACGCCCTCCGAGAGGCCCATATGGAGTGGGTGGACGAGCAGTTCGAGGCGGGGGTCTTCATCGCCTCCGGGCGCAAGAAGCCCCTGGACGGCGGGGTGATCCTCGCCGTCGGCGACGACCGTGACCGCATCGAGGCGGTGGTCGCCAGCGACCCGTTCGTGCAGGAGGAGGTCTGCGGCTACCGGGTCACGCAGTTCACCATGACCAGGACCGCACCGGGGCTCGAGGAGTTCCGCCAGCAGCCGGTCGGCTGAGGTGCGTCAACCCTTGACGTCGGGATGGGGCTGGGGCACTGTCAGCGCAGGACATGGGACGTCCGACGTCCAATTTGGGCGAGATTCCTGCCAGTTGCACAGAACGTGGAGCCGCAATGCCCCTGCCCGCCCCTCTGACCGGCGTCGTACCGCCCCTGTGCACGCCGCTCACACCCGGCGGTGACGTCGACACCGACTCGCTGCGCACTCTCTGCGAACGCCTCATCGGCTCCGGAGTGGACGCGCTCTTCGCCCTCGGCTCCAGCGGCGAGACCGCCTATCTGGCCGACGCCCAGCGCCGTACGGTCCTCCGTACGGCCGTCGAGGCGGCCGCCGGACGGGTGCCGGTCCTCGCCGGGGTGATCGACATGACCACCGCTCGCGTCCTCGACCACGCGCGCGTGGCCGCGGAGTCCGGCGCCGACGCGCTCGTGGCCACCGCGCCGTTCTACACCCGCACCCACCCGGTCGAGATCGCCGACCACTTCCGCCGCATCCGCCGCGGCGTTGACCTTCCGCTGTTCGCCTACGACATCCCGGTCGCGGTGCACACCAAGCTCCCGGCCGCCACCGTGCTCGACCTGGCCGAGGACGGCACCCTGGCGGGCCTGAAGGACAGCAGCGGCGACGACGGGGCGCTGCGCCGGCTCCTGGTGGAACTGCGCACCCGCGGGCTCGACAGCCGCTTCTCCGTGCTCACCGGCTCCGAACTCGCCGTCGACGGCGCCCTGCTGGCCGGCGCCCACGGCGTCGTGCCGGGCCTGGGCAACGTCGACCCGGCGGGCTACGTCCGGCTCTACGCGCACGCGCGCGCGGGTCGCTGGACCGAGGCCGCCGCCGAACAGGACCGGCTGGCCGCCCTGTTCGCCATCACCGACGTGGGCCACGAGGCCGCCATGGGCCGCAGCTCCTCCGCGCTCGGCGCCTTCAAGGCCGCGCTCCATCTGCTGGGTGCCATCAACTGCCCCGCGACCGCCGCCCCGCAGGTCCCGCTGGGCGACGCCGAGACCAAGGCCGTCAGCCACCTGCTGGAAGAGGGAGGCCTGCTGTGAGCGCTTCGGCGGCGGGAGGCATATCCACCCGGCCCTGGTACCGGGAGGTCTCTCCCCGTCAGTGGAAGTCGCTGTTCGCCGCCTGGGTCGGCTATGTCCTCGACGGCTTCGACTTCGTGCTCATCACCCTTGTACTCACCGAGATCGCCGACGACTTCGGGCTGAGCACCGTGGAGTCCGCGAGCCTGGTCTCCGGCGCCTTCATCACCCGCTGGCTCGGCGGCGCGCTGCTCGGCGCAATGGGCGACCGCTACGGCCGCAAGGCCGCGATGGTCGCCAGCATCCTGCTCTACTCGCTCGGTACCTTCGCCTGCGGGTTCGCCTGGAACTACACCAGCCTCTTCGCCGCCCGGCTGGCCATCGGCATGGGAATGGCCGGCGAGTACAGCGCCAGCGCCACGTACGCCCTGGAGAGCTGGCCGACGCGGGCGCGCAACCGCGCCTCCGGCTTCCTGATCTCCGGCTACGCCTTCGGCACGGTCATCGCCGCCGAGGTCTACCAGTGGGTGGTGCCCGGTCTTGGCTGGCGCTGGATGTTCTGGATCGGCATCCTGCCGGTGCTGGTCGCGCTCTGGGTGCGCCGGGCCCTGCCGGAGGCCGAGGACTGGACCGCGGAGGTGGGCGGAGCCGAGGCCCGGCCCAACCCGTTCCGGCCGCTGTTCGCCACCCGCGCGCGTGCCACCGTGAACGTCGTCCTGGCGGCGGCCGCGAGCGTCGCGCTGTTCTGCGTCTTCACCCCGGCCGGTGCGGGCATGGTGCCCGTCCTGTCCGTGGTCGCCGCGGCTTGCCTGGTCGCCTTCGCCGCCCAGTTGGGCGGGCGCACGGGCTGGGTGCTGTATGTGGCCCTGATGGCCACCGTCTTCTGCTGCTTCCTCTACAGCTGGCCGATCCAGGCCCTGCTGCCGACCTACCTCAAGACCGAGCTGGGCTACGCGCCCGAGCAGGTCACGGACGTCATGTACTACGCGGGCTTCGGCACGATGCTCGGCTGCTGCCTCGCGGGGTTCGTCGGCGACCGGCTCGGCACGCACAAGGCGTACGCACTGACGCTCATCGCCTCGCTGGCCTTCGTCTTCCCGGTGTTCGCGGTCCAGGACAGCCTGGTCGGGCTCGGCATGATGCTCTTCGCCATGCTGGCGCTGAGCCAGGGCATCTCGGGTCTGCTGCCCAAGTACGTCGCGGGCCACTTCCCGACCGAGACGCGCGCCGCCTCGCTCGGCTTCGTGTACAACGTCGGCGCGCTCGGCGGGGCCGTGGCCCCGGTGCTGGGCGCGAACCTCGCCGAGGGCATGCCGCTCGGCCGGGCGCTCGCGGTGCTCGCCTTCGGGCTGACGACGGTTGTGATCGTGCTGATTGGCTGCAACGTCCCGCACCGGCTGCACCGGCTGATCGACCGGACGGCCGACGCGGATCACCTCGTGCCCGCGCCGGTGTCGGTGGGCGCGGTTAGCGTGGAGCCCACGAGCCGGTAGCGGACCGAACGGGTGACGGAGGCGGATCATGGCCGCGGCGAAGAACGCTCCGAAGGTGCGGGAGAAGGTGCGTGCGTTCGCCCTCGGACTGCCCGGGGCGGTCGAGGAGTTCCCGTGGGGCGAGAGCGTCATCAAGGTCAACAAGAAGGTCTTCGTCTTCCTGGGCAGCGAAGAGGGCGGTGACGCGCCGGGCATCAGCGTCAAGCTCAAGGACCCGGAGGCGCACGAGCACGCGATGTCCGTGCCCGGCGCGGAGCCGACGGGTTACGGGCTCGGCAGGGCCGGGTGGGTCAGCGTCCCGCTCGCCGGGTCGGGCGCGTTGTCCGCGGAGCTGCTGTGCGACTGGGTTGAGGAGAGCTATCGGGTCATCGCCCCGAAGCGGCTGATCGCGGAGCTGGACGCGGGCTGAGCCCACCCAGGCCGCGACGACACGGAGGCCCGGAGACGACACCGTCGTTTCCGGGCCTCCGGGGTATGTGTGAAAGGCCGCCCGCATCCGGGGGTTGGTTATCCACAGGGCTTGTGGCGGGTGCTGCGGCTTTTTAGCATCACTGATGTTACATCAACAGTGTCAAACAGCTGGGGGATTGATGGCAGCGACAGATCGGGGCCCGGGCGCTTCGGGTAGCCCGAGCGGCCCGGGTGGTCCGGCCGCTTCGGGCGGTCCGGCCGGGCCGCTGGCCGGGGTGCGGGTCGTGGAGCTGGCGGGCATCGGCCCGGGGCCGTTCGCCGCCATGCTCCTCGCGGACCTCGGCGCCGATGTCGTGCGCGTCGACCGCCCCGGCGGCGCGGGCCTCAACATCGACCCGGACTACGACGTCTCCAATCGCAACAAGCGGTCGGTACTCCTGGACCTCAAGTCCTCCGACGGGCCGGCGGCCGTGCTCGACCTCGCCGAGCGCGCCGACATCCTCATCGAGGGCTACCGGCCCGGCGTCGCCGAACGGCTCGGCGTCG
>NZ_LIQY01000158.1 GCF_001418495.1 Streptomyces pathocidini
GTCCCGCCCCGCGGCGCGCCGCCCGTCCCGGCCGAGTCCTCCGGGCCGGCCCCGCGGGTGTGTACGGTGACGCCGCGCTCGTCCTGCTCTATCGCGTCGAGCTTGCTGTACGGGGCCAGCTGCGCGAGCTGTTCCCGTGCCAGGGCGGCGCGCAGCCGCCGGACCAGTACGTGTTGCGGCAGATGCAGCGGAGG
The DNA here is from genome assembly GCF_001418495.1 of Streptomyces pathocidini. Lineage (GTDB taxonomy): Bacteria > Actinomycetota > Actinomycetes > Streptomycetales > Streptomycetaceae > Streptomyces > Streptomyces pathocidini. The sequence continues at coordinate 195 of NZ_LIQY01000158.1, forward strand.
GTTCTCCTCCGCCGCGCCGGGATCGGCAACTTGGCCGATTCGGCTCCCCCCGTGGCCGAACTCCACGCGCCGTACGACCTGTCGGCGGCGCAGCGTCGACAACGCGGTCCAGCGCACGCCCTCCGCCTCCGCGGGCGCACAACCCAGGCGCCCCAGGAACGAGGCGATGTCCGCGCGGAGTATGGCGGTGCGCGCGGGCCGGAGTTCTTCCCGCCCCGGGCCCTCGTCGAGGACCACGACGGGCACCCCGCGGCGCGTCAGCGCGAGGGCGGTGCAGAGGCCGACGGGCCCCGCGCCGACGACGATCACCGGGTCCACGGCGTGGTCCTCTCGGCCGTACGGGCAGCCGGTCGGGACGGACAGGGGGTGCCAAGAGGGGCCCGGTGCGCGATCACAGCAAAAGTATGCAGCCCGTGGCGGGTCCTTGCATCACGCGGTACGGGCGGTGACGCCTCCGCGCCACCGCCCGTGAGAAGAATTTCGGCCCCTCCTCGAAACCTGCTCCAACTGCCGCCGCCCGTCAGGCGGTTGGCTGCGTCTCGTCGGCCCCGGCCGACACGGTCGTCTGCCGCGGGACCGTGGGGAGGCCACCCGTGGTGGCCCCGGCTCCCGCGCCCGTCAGGTCGTCGCCGAGCCCACCGGTCACCACCGCGCCGGTGCCCCGCTTGCCCCGCCGGATCCGGCCCTCCAGCCAACTCGCGCAGGAGGTGAGCAGGAAGTTCAGCGCGATGAAGATCAGCGCGATCACGGTGAACGCGGCGATCGTGTTGGCACCGTAGTTGGCCGTGATCTGCCGGTTCTGCGAGAGGAGTTCGGTGAAGCCGAGCATCGCGCCGCCGAGCGCCGTGTCCTTGACGATGACCACGAGCTGGCTGACCAGGGCCGGGAGCATGGCGGTCACGGCCTGCGGCAGCAGCACGTACGCCATGGTCTGGCCCTTGCGCATGCCGATCGCCCTGGCCGCGTCGGACTGGCCGTTCGGCAGGGCGAGGATTCCGGCCCGGACGATCTCGGCGATGACCGAGGCGTTGTAGAGCACCAGACCGGTCACCACCGCGTACAGCGGCCGGACTTCGGACTCGATGTCGGCGAACTGCACGTAGGCCTGGTTGGCGAACATCATCAGCAGCAGCACCGGGATGGCGCGGAAGAACTCCACCACCGCGCCGACCGGAACGGTCACCCACCGGTGGTCGGAGAGCCGGCCGATGCCGAGCAGCGCGCCGAGCGGCAGGGCGATCACGATGGACAGCGCCGCTGCCGTGAGAGTGTCGCCGAGCCCCGGCAGCAGGTAAGTCGTCCAGACCTGCGCGTCGGTGACGAACGGGCTCCACTTCTCCCCGGCCAGCTGGCCCTTCTCGTCCAGGGCGCCGAGCACCCACCAGACGATGACCGCCAGTGCGACCACGAACAGCGCGGTGTAGAGGACGTTGCGCCGCTTGGCGCGGGGGCCCGGGGTGTCGTACAGAACGGAGGTCATCGCTTCACCGCCACGCGCTTGCTGACCCAGCCGAGCAGCAGGCCGGTCGGGAGGGTGAGGAGGACGAAGCCGAGGGCGAAGACCGCGAAGACGGCGAGCAGCGCGTCGCTCTCGTTCTCGATCATCGACTTCATCAGGTACGCGGCCTCGGCGGCGCTGATGGCAGCCGCGACCGTGGTGTTCTTGGTCAGCGCGATCAGCACGTTCGCCAGCGGCGCGACGACCGAGCGGAACGCCTGGGGGAGGACCACCAGGGTCAGCACCTGGGTGAAGCTCAGCCCCAGGGCACGGGCCGCCTCCGCCTGGCCGACGGGCACCGTGTTGATGCCGGAGCGCAGCGCCTCGCAGACGAAGGTGCCGGTGTAGGCGACCAGGCCGAGGACGGCCAGCCGGAAGCCGATGTCCTTGAAGTCCCCGCCGCCGAGCGTGATGCCGAGCGTCTGGTTCAGGCCCAGCGAGCAGGCGAGGATGATGACGGTCAGCGGGGTGTTCCGGACCAGATTGACGTACGCGGTGCCGAACACCCGCATCAGCGGAACCGGGCTGACGCGCATGCCGGCCAGCAGGGTTCCCCAGATCAGGGAACCTATCGCCGAGTAGAGGGTGAGCTGCACCGTCACCCAGAAGGCTCCGAGCAGGTCGTACTGCCCGGAATCAAGAAAGTCGAACACGTTGCCCCGCGCTCTCCCTGGTCGAAATGGCGCTGGTCGAAAGGGCGGGGCGCGCCGCGGCCGCGTGGCGATGGCGCGCCCCCGCGCCCCGGATCAGCTGGTCTCGGTGATCTTCGGAGCGGGCTCGTTCTTGTAGCCGGCCGGGCCGAAGTTGGCCTTCACAGCCTTCTCCCAGGAGCCGTCCTCGACCATCTTCTCGATGGCCTTGTTGATGTCGCCCTGGAGCTCGGTGTCGCCCTTCTTCAGGCCGATGCCGTAGTTCTCGTCGCTGAGGTTGAGGCCCGCGAGCTTGAACTTGCCCTGGTGATCCTTCTGCGAGGCGTAGCCGGCGAGGATCGAGTCGTCCGTGGTCAGGGCGTCAACGGCCTTGTTCTCCAGGCCCGTCAGGCACTCGGAGTAGCCGCCCATCTCCTGGAGGTCCGCCTGCGGCGCGAAGTCGTTCCTGACGTTCTGCGCGGAGGTGGAGCCGGTGACCGAGCACAGCTTCTTGGAGTTGAGGTCCTTGGCGTCCTTGATCGACGAGTCGTCGGCGCGGACCAGCAGGTCCTGGTGGGCCAGGAAGTACGGGCCCGCGAAGTCGACCTTCTGCTTGCGCTCGTCGGTGATCGAGTAGCTGGCGACGACGAAGTCGACATCGCCGTTGGCGATCAGGTTCTCGCGCTCGGCGCTGGGCGCCTGCTTCCACTCGATGTCCTTGGCCTCGTAGCCGAGCTCCTTGGCCACGTACGTGGCCACATCGACGTCGAAGCCCTCGTACTTGCCGTCGGGGGTCTTCAGGCCCACGCCCGGCTGGTCGAACTTGATGCCGATGGTGATCTTGCCGTCGTTCTTGGCGCCCTCGTCGCTGCCGCTGCCACAGGCGGTCGCGGTGACGGCCAGAACGGCGGTGATCGCAAGAGCGGTGGCCGACTTGCGCAGCTTCATGGTGAACTTCCTTTACGTGATCAGTCGTTCGTCATGGTGACGACGTGGGGCCGCCGGATATGACAGGTCAGTCGCGCCAGGTCATTGGTGTGACAGGTCAAGTGGTGCGACAGGTCAGTGGTGCAGGATCTTCGACAGGAAGTCCTTGGCGCGGTCGCTGCGCGGGTTGGTGAAGAACTGGTCCGGCTGCGCCTCCTCGACGATCCGGCCGTCCGCCATGAAGACGACACGGTTGGCGGCAGAGCGCGCGAAGCCCATCTCGTGGGTGACCACGACCATCGTCATGCCCTCCCGGGCGAGCTGCTGCATGACCTCCAGCACCTCGTTGATCATCTCCGGGTCCAGGGCCGAGGTCGGCTCGTCGAAGAGCATCACCTTCGGATCCATCGCCAGCGCGCGGGCGATCGCCACCCGCTGCTGCTGGCCACCGGAGAGCTGCGCCGGGTACTTGTCGGCCTGCGCCCCCACCCCCACCCGGTCGAGCAGGCTGCGGGCCTTCTCCTCGGCCGCCTTCTTGTCCGCGCGCCGGACCTTGATCTGGCCCAGCATCACGTTCTGCAACACGGTCTTGTGCGCGAAGAGGTTGAAGGACTGGAACACCATGCCCACGTCCGCGCGCAGCCGGGCCAGCGCCCGGCCCTCCTCGGGCAGCGGCTTGCCGTCGATCGTGATCGTGCCGGAGTCGACGCTCTCCAGCCGGTTGATCGTGCGGCACAGGGTCGACTTGCCGGACCCGGAGGGTCCGATGACCACGACGACCTCGCCGCGCGCGATGGTCAGGTCGATGTCCTGGAGCACATGCAGCGCGCCGAAGTGCTTGTTGACGTTGTTCAGGACGACCAGGGGGTCCGCCGTGGGGGCGGTGTCCTCGGCCACCGATACCTCGGTCATCGGCTTCTTGCTCCATCCTCCTCGGTTGGGAGGACCTTAGTGAGCCGCGCCGACCAGCGTCATTACATCTGAGCGGAAATTGAGCATAACGATCCGGCTACCTGTGGCCACGCTGGGTGACGGTGAAGTGATGCTCATAACCCGGGGTGTTGGCTGTTTCCTTACCGGCTCCATAACGGAACGCCGCACCCGGCCGGACACTCTTGACGCGGGGCGTGCCGATCGGGCTGGATGCCCTGTGGCCTGAATGCCGTACGGCCTGTGGGACGGAAAGGGGGGACGGATGAGGCTGCTGCTCGTCGAGGACGACGACCACGTCGCCGCCGCGCTCTCCGCGGTCCTCGCGCGGCACGGCTTCGAGGTCACACACGCCCGCAGCGGCGAGGAGGCGCTCCAGGCGCTGCTGCCGGACCCCGGCGCGCCCTTCGGTGTCGTGCTCCTCGACCTCGGCCTGCCCGACCAGGACGGCTTCGAGGTCTGCGGCCGCATCCGCAAGCGCACCAGCACACCTGTGATCATGGTGACCGCGCGCGCCGACGTCCGTTCCCGGATACACGGGCTGAACCTGGGCGCCGACGACTACGTGGTCAAGCCCTACGACACCGGCGAACTGCTGGCCCGCATCCACGCGGTCAGCCGCCGTACGGCACCCGGCGAGGGCGGTCCCGAGGAGGCCGGCGCCGAGGTGGGGCCGGGGGAGCCGCTGCGGCTCGGGCCCGTCCTCATCGAACTCCCCACCCGGCAGGTCACCGTGGACGGCGCAGTCGTGGCGCTCACCCGCAAGGAGTTCGACCTGCTCGCGCTGCTCGCGCAGCGGCCCGGGGTCGTCTTCCGCCGGGAGCAGATCATCAGCGAGGTGTGGCGCACCAGTTGGGAAGGCACCGGCCGCACCCTCGAGGTGCACGTCGCCTCGCTCCGCTCCAAGCTGCGACTGCCCGCCCTGATCGAGACGGTGCGCGGGGTCGGCTACCGGCTCGTCGCCCCGGGCGCCTGAGGAGCCGTACGCCCCGGTGCGCACCCGACTCCTCCCGCTGCTCATCGTCCTCATGGCGGGCGTGCTGCTTGCGCTGGGCTTTCCGCTCGCCGGCAGCCTGGCCGCGGCGGAGCAGCAGCGGGTGGTCGTCGACCGGATCGATGACACGGCGCGCTTCGCGGCGCTCGCCCAGTTCGTGACCGCCCGCCCGGACGCGGCGGGCGAGTTGGAGGACGAGGGCGGCCGCCTGGTCACGCTGCGCGCCGAACTCGACCGCTACCTCGAGGTGTACGGGATCCGGGCGGGCGTCTTCTTCCGGGACCGGTCCGCCATGGCCGTGGCCCCGCGCGGCTGGGCCCTGCCCACCGAAGGGGAGGGCGACCAGGCCTTCCGCGAGGCGCTGGCGGGTCGGCGCAGTCACGACCCGGAGCAGGTCTGGCCCTGGCAGCGGGGCCGCCTCGCCGTCGCCTCGCCCGTCGTACGGGACGGGGACGTGGTCGCGGTCGTGGTCACCGAGTCGCCCACCGGGCAGATGCGTTCGCACATCCTGCAGGGCTGGCTGCTGATCGCCGCGGGCGAGGCCGCGGCGATGCTGCTGGCCGTCGGGGCCGCATTCCGGCTGACCGGATGGGTACTGCGGCCGGTGCGGGTCCTGGACGCGGCCACCCACGACATCGCCACCGGCCGTATGAACTCGCGGGTCGCCGCCGCCGGCGGGCCGCCCGAACTGCGCCGCCTCGCCCGCTCCTTCAACGAGATGGCCGACAACGTGGAGGAGGTGCTGGAGCAGCAGCGCGCGTTCGTCGCCGACGCCTCGCACCAGCTGCGCAACCCGCTCTCCGCGCTGCTGCTCCGGATCGAGCTGCTGGCGCTCGAACTCCCCGAGGGCAACGAGGAGATCGCCTCCGTCCGGTCCGAGGGCAAGCGGCTCGCCCGCGTCCTCGACGACCTCCTCGACCTGGCCCTCGCCGAGCACGCCCCGGCCGACCTGCGGCTGACGGACGTGGCCGAGGTGGCGGAGGAGCGGGTGGACGCCTGGCGCCCGGTCGCCGACGCCAAGGGGGTCCCACTGGCGTACGCGGGTCCTTCGGGAGCCACCGGCTGGGCCGATCCGGTGGCCCTGTCGAGCGCGCTGGACGCCGTGGTCGACAACGCCCTGAAGTTCACGCCGGAGGGCGAACGGGTCGAGGTCGGTGTGGCGTACGAGGGCGACACCGTGCGCATCACGGTCGCGGACGGCGGTCCCGGGCTGACCGAGGAGGAGCTGGTCCGCGTCGGCGACCGCTTCTGGCGCAGCGGCCGCCACCAGAACGTCTCGGGCTCCGGCCTCGGCCTGTCCATCTCCCGCGCGCTGCTCTCGGCGGGCGGTGCGTCCATCGCGTATGCGCGGAACGAGCCGCGGGGGCTCCGGGTGGCGATTACGATCCCGCGGACCCCGAAGTCGGGGCCGTCCGGGGGAGGTTGAACCTCCTGCGGGTTGCCGGGTGCCGGGGTGCCGGGGGGACAGGAGGCCGTCGGGCTCCTCAGGGGAGGAGCCGTCGGGTTTCCCGGCTCGGGAGGTCGTTGGCCCCTCAGCGCAGGAGGCCGAGGAACCCGAGGACCTCCCTCGCGGTCAAGTCCGCCGAGCCGTCCTTGCCGCCGCGGTAGCAGGCCTCCCGGCCGTCCGGACGCTTCGCGCACTTCCGCAGCGGGTGGCCGATGACCTGGAAGCCCTCGCGAAAGGTGAGCACGGCGGTCTGCGCCGGGTCGTCGGGGTCCACCGGTGCGGTCACCGTCGCGTGGTTTCTGAACCGGGTGCCGTAGTCGCCCGCCAGCGGCGCCTGGATGAGGTTCGGGCCCGTGACCCGCAGCTCGGCCGTAACCTGGGCGGGCTTCCGGCAGTGGACGTCCCAGTCGGCGGTGGTCGTCGCCCGCCGCTCTTTGCGGTCCACGGTCACCTCGAGGTGCTGGGCTCTCACTGTGCAGTTGGGCTCGTCGCTCGGGGCGGCACCGGCCGGGGCGGCTGCCAGCAGCCCGCCGGCAAGGATGGAGGTGAGGGCGATGGCGCGGGCGGCGGTGTGGGCGGGGTGTGGGCGCATC
>NZ_LIQY01000159.1 GCF_001418495.1 Streptomyces pathocidini
CCGCCGCCGCGGCGGCGGTCCGGGCGCTCGTCGTAGCCGAAGCCGCCGTCGTCCTCGCGCATCGGCGGCAGCATGGAGGTCTTGGGCCCGGCGTCCTGCGCGCGCAGCGCGGTCGTCGGGTGGTCCTCACCGTATCCGCCGTAGCCGGCCGCGCCCATCGCGGCGGCGGCCGCCACGGGACGGCCGTCGAGGGCCGCCTCGATGTCGGCGCGCATCTCGTCGGCGGACTGGTAGCGGTAGTCCGGGTCCTTGGTCAGCGCCTTGAGGACGATCGCGTCCATCGCCGGGGAGATCTCCGGGTCGTACGCGCTCGGCGGCTGCGGCTCCTCGCGCACGTGCTGGTACGCGACGGCGACCGGCGAGTCGCCCACGAACGGCGGCCGCACGGTCAGCAGCTCGTACAGCAGGCAGCCGGTGGAGTAGAGGTCGGAGCGGGCGTCGACCTGCTCGCCCTTGGCCTGCTCGGGCGAGAGGTACTGGGCGGTGCCGATGACCGCGGCCGTCTGCGTCATGGTCATGCCGGAGTCGCCCATGGCGCGGGCGATGCCGAAGTCCATGACCTTGACCTGGCCGGTGCGCGTCAGCATGACGTTCGCCGGCTTGATGTCGCGGTGCACGATGCCGGCCCGGTGCGAGTACTCCAGGGCCTGCAGGATGCCGATGGTCATCTCCAGCGACCGCTCCGGCAGCAGCTTCCGCCCGGAGTGCAGCAGCTCGCGGAGCGTCGACCCGTCCACGTACTCCATCACGATGTACGGGATCGAGACGCCGTCGACATAGTCCTCGCCGGTGTCGTAGACCGCGACGATCGACGGGTGGTTGAGCGATGCGGCCGACTGGGCCTCTCGGCGGAACCGGGCCTGGAACGACGGATCGCGGGCGAGGTCCGCCCGCAGCGTCTTCACAGCCACGGTGCGGCCGAGCCGGGTGTCGTGGGCGAGGTACACCTCGGCCATGCCACCGCGGCCGAGCACCGAGCCCAGCTCATACCGGCCGCCGAGGCGACGCGGCTCTTCCATAGCTTCTCCCAGCCCTCTTCCGTCATTCCGACGCACCGGTGGGTCCGGCGGTGCTGCTCGGCCTACCGTACCGGCCGGATCAGGGGTGCCCCGGGTGTCGGCCGTCACCTGATACAGGACCGGTACTTGTCACACGGCAGTTCGGCAAGGAGGCGTGACCGGGGTCACGTGGCGGCGTGACCGGGATCACTTCTCGCCGTTGACCACCGCTTCCATGATCTGCTTCGCGATCGGCGCGGCCAGGCCGCCACCGGAGATGTCGTCGCGGATGGCGCTGCCGTCCTCGACCACGACGGCGACCGCGACCGGGGAGCCGCTGTCGGTCTTGGCGTACGAGATGAACCAGGCGTACGGCTTCTCGCTGTTGTCCACGCCGTGCTGCGCCGTACCGGTCTTGCCGCCCACCGTGACGCCCGGGATCTGGGCGTTGGTGCCGGTGCCCTCCTTGACCACGGTCTCCATCATCTGCTGGAGCTTCTGGGCGTTCTCCGGCTTGAGCGGCCGGCTCAGCTCCTTCGGCTTGTGCTGCTCGACCACGTTGAGGTTCGGGGCGCGCAGCTGGTCCACCATGTACGGCTCCATGAGCTTGCCGTCGTTGGCGACCGCGGAGGCGACCATGGCCATCTGGAGCGGGGTCGTCGCGGTGTTGAACTGGCCGATGGAGGACAGGGCGTTGCCCGGCTTGTCCATGGTCTTGTCGTAGACCGACTTGTCGGCGCGGACCGGGGTGAACACCTCGTCGTTCATGCCGAACTTCTCGGCCTGCTCCACCATCTTGTCGCGGCCCAGATCGTCGCCGATCTTGCCGAAGACGGTGTTGCAGGACACCCGCAGCGCCTCCCGGAGGGTGGCGTTCTTGCAGGGGATGTTCCCCTCGTTCTCGAGGTTCTTGGTGGACAGCGGCAGCCGCCAGGGCAGCGGCGAGTCGGTGGGCTCGTCGATGTCCTTGTAGAGGCCGTTCTCCAGGGCGGCCGCGGCCGTGACGACCTTGAAGGTCGAGCCGGGCGGGTAGGTCTCCCGCAGCGCCCGGTTGACCATCGGCTTGTCCTCGTCCTTGTTGAGCTCGACCCAGTTCTTCTCGTCGGACGTGGAGTTGCCGGCGAAGGTGGACGGGTCGTAGCTCGGGGTCGAGGCCAGCGCGAGTATCGCGCCGGTCTGCGGGTCGAGCGCGACGGCGGCGCCCTTGCGGTCGCCCAGCCCCTGGAACGCGGCCTTCTGCGCGGCGGCGTTGAGGGTGGTGACGACCTGGCCGCCCTTCTTCTCCTTGCCGGTCACCATGTCGATGGTGCGGTTGAAGAAGAGGCGGTCGTCGTCGCCGGTGAGGATCCCGTCGTAGAGCTCCTCAAGCTGGTTCGCGCCGAACGCCTGCGAGGCGTAGCCGGTCACCGGGGCCCACATCGGCCCGTTCTTGTTCGTCCGCTTGAACTTGAAGTCGCTGCCGCTGGTCTCGGTGTGACCGGTGATCGCCTTGCCGTCGACGATGATGTTGCCCCGCTCCTGGCTGTAGCGGTCGATGGCGACGCGGCGGTTGTTCTTGTGGGTCTGGAGCTCCTCCGCCTGCACGAACTGGATCCAGTTGGTCCGGATCATCAGGGCGAGCACGAGCAGCCCGCAGAAGATCGCGACTCGGCGCAACGGCTTGTTCACGGGCGGACCACCTGGGTCATCTCGGCGTCGGTGGACGGTGCGGGGGTCGGGGCCGGGCGGCGGGCCGTGTCGCTGATGCGCAGCAGTACGGCCACCAGCGCCCAGTTGGCGATGACCGACGAGCCGCCCTGCGCGATGAACGGCATGTTCATACCGGTCAGCGGGATGAGGCCGGTCACGCCGCCGGTGACCACGAAGACCTGGATGGCGAAGGCCGCGGAGAGGCCGATGGCCAGCAGCTTGCCGAAGGGGTCCCGGGCCGCGAGCGCGGTCCGTACGCCGCGCTCGATCAGCAGCCCGTACAGCAGCAGGAACCCCATCATGCCCGCGAGCCCCAGCTCCTCGCCGACGGTGCCGAGGATGAAGTCGGCCTTGGCGGCGAAGCCGATCAGGTCGGAGTTGCCCTGGCCGAGGCCGGTGCCGAAGATGCCGCCGGAGCCGAAGGCGAACAGGGACTGGGCGATCTGCTCGGTGCCCTGGCCGGTCTCGAACACCTGGAAGGGGTGCAGCCAGGCCTGGACGCGCTGGTTGACGTGCGGCTCGATCGAGCCGACGACGGCCGCGCCGACCGCGGACATCAGCAGCCCGAAGACGATCCAGCTGGTGCGCTCGGTCGCGACGTAGAGCATCACGACGAACATGCCGAAGAACAGCAGGGACGTGCCGAGGTCGGTCTCGAAGACCAGGATCAGCAGGCTCATGGCCCACACGACGATGATCGGTCCGAGGTCGCGCCCGCGCGGCAGGTACAGGCCCATGAAGCGGCGGCTGGCCAGCGCCAGCGCGTCCCGCTTCACCATCAGGTAGCCGGCGAAGAACACCGCGATGATGATCTTGGCGAACTCGGCGGGCTGGATGGAGAAGCCGCCGATGGTGATCCAGATCTTGGCGCCGAACTTCTCCGGGAAGAAGATCGGAGCGATCAGCAGCACCAGCGCCACGACCATCGAGATGTACGTGTACCGCTGGAGGATGCGGTGGTCCTTCAGCAGGAGCAGCACCGCGAGGAAGAGCGCGACGCCCACCGCGGAGTAGAACAGCTGGGTCGGCGCCGAGCTGTTGGAGATGTGCTGGCCGGCCGCCTGCCGCAGCAGCCGCGGCGACTGGTCGAGGCGCCAGATCAGCACCAGGCCCAGCCCGTTGAGCAGCGTCACCAGCGGCAGCATCAACGGGTCGGCGTACGGCGCCGCCTTGCGTACGACGATGTGCGCGATGGCGGCGAGCAGGCCCAGGCCGAGCCCGTATCCGAGCATCCCGGCGGGCAGTTCGCCCTCGACGGCGAGACCCACGTTGGCGTACGCCAGAACCGGGATCAGCACGGCGAAGACGAGCAGGGCGAGTTCGGTGTTGCGCCTGCTCGGTGCTCCCACGGAGCTGATCGTGGTCGTGTTGCTGCTGCTCATGGCTTGGATGGCCCCCTACGGCTACTGCTGGGTGCTATCGCACTGCTTGGCCAGCTGCTTCTCTTCCTCCGACAGCGTGGGGCCGGGCATCGGAGTGCTGGTGCTGGTCTTGTTTCCGGACTTGGCGTCGGCCTTCTCGGCCTTCTCGCGCTTGGCCTGCTCCTCGGCGGCCTTGACCTGCTCGGCCCGCTTCTGGCACGCGCCCGCCTGCTTGCCCAGCTCCTCGACCTTGTCCTCGGCCTGGCCGAGGCTGCCCACCGCGATCGTGTCCTCGACCTGCTTGCGCTGGTAGGCGGGCAGGTACTTGAGTTCGATCTCGGGGTGGTCCTTGTGGACGGTGTTCAGGCGGATCCATGCCAGGTCCTGGCTGATGCCCTGGTACAGCGCGATGTGCCCGCTCCTGGCGCCGACGTAGTACTGGCTCTGGGTCCAGCGGTGGCCGCCGTACAGCGCGGCGCCCACCGCGCCGAGTGCGAGCGCGATCAGGAAGGTCCGCTTGAACCAGCCGCCGCGCCGCCGGGGCTTGATGTACTCCTCGTCGTCGTACGCGCCGTAGCCGTCCTCGGCGAGATCGGCTGCGCCGCGGCCGCCGCCGGGCGGGCCGAAGCCCTCCGCGGCGCCGGGCGCCTGCTGCGGCACGCCGCGGCCGAGCCCGGCTGCCCGGCCGGCCGGGGTCTGC
>NZ_LIQY01000016.1 GCF_001418495.1 Streptomyces pathocidini
GGCCCACGCGCGCGTGGCGAAGGGCCGTACGGTCGAGGCGTACGCGGGGCGCACGCGCTCGGTGGAGCCGTACGCGGAACAGCGGTACGCGGAGAAGTCGTTCACCGAGGGCCGCCCCAGGGCCACCGCCACGTCCGTGACCGTACGGCCCACCTCGGCCCAGCCCTCCTGGGACGACGGGCTGATCGCCCGGCGTGCGCGGCGCGAGGCCGACGCGGCGGTCGAGCACCCCGCGGAGGCGGCGACGGCCCTCAAGGAGCAGGCCCCCGGGGAAGGATCCCCGGCCACGCGCGCGGGGGAGGCCGAGCACCGGACGCCCGCCGCTCCCGTCCACGAAGGGGGAGCGGCCGTCCGCGCGGGGGCGGCCATGGCGCTCGCGCCGCGCCCGGCCGCGCCGCCCAGCACCGCCCCCCACCGCACCGGGTTCAACCGGGGACTGCGGCAACGGCTGGAAGCCACCCGGGAGTTGGTCGGACTCTCGCGCGCCCGCCTCGAGGCGCGGACGCTCGCCGAGGCCTCACACGTCCTGGAGGAGGCCGCCGCCCGCCACCGGCTCTCCCTCGACCACACCGTCGTGGCCATCGCCGGAGCCTCGGGCAGCGGGAAGTCCAGCCTCTTCAACTCCCTGATCGGCGCCCCCCTCTCGGAGGCGGGCGTCCGCCGACCCACGACCTCGGCGCCGATCGCCTGCAGCTGGTCCGAGGGCTCCGAAGGGCTGCTGGACCGGCTCGGCGTGCCGCCCCGGCTGCGGCGCCGCCCGCCGCGCGTGAACGACACCGCGCTGCACGAGCCCGCGCTGCGCAACCTCGTCCTGATCGACATGCCCGACCACGACTCGGCCGTGTCCGGGCGGCGGGAGCAGGTCGACCGGCTGCTGGGGCTCGTGGACGCGGTGGTGTGGGTCGTCGACCCGGAGAAGTACGCGGACGCCGTGCTGCACGAGCGCTACCTGCGGCCGCTCGCCGGGTACTCCGAGGTCACGTTCGTGGTCCTCAACCAGGTCGACCGGCTGCCCGGGGAGGCCACCGACCAGGTGCTGGACGACCTGCGGCGGCTGCTGGACGAGGACGGGATCGCGCTCGGCGAGCACGGCGAGCCCGGCGCGACCGTACTGCCCGTGTCCGCCGCCACCGGGGAGGGCGTCGGCGAACTCCGCCGCCGCCTCGGCGAGTTCAGCGCCGAGGGCAAGGCCGCCGAGCGCCGGCTGACGGCGGACCTCGACGGCGCCACCGAGCGCCTGAGCACCGTCTTCCTGGCAGAGCGGCGCCCCGGCCTGACGGAGGAGTCGCGCGCCGCCTTCGAGGACCGGCTCGCGGAGGCGGTCGGCGCGGTGGCCGCCGGGCAGGCCGCGGAGCGCGAGTGGCTGCGCCACGCGGAACTGGCCTGCGGCGCGCCCTGGGCGCAGCTCAAGCGGCGGTACGACGCGAAGGCGCAGACGAAGCCGAAGAAGAAGGCCGAGCCCGGGGCGGCGGAGACCGGGGATGAGCCGAAGCCGGAGCCGAAGTCCGGGGCGGCCGACGGCGCCGTGGCGCGGGAGAGAAGCGGGAGCGGCGCGGACGCGGCCGGGCAGCCCGTGCTCAGCGCGGCGCGCGCGATGGTCGGGCAGGCCGTACGGGCCGTGTCGGACGAGGCGTCGGAGGGCCTGCCGGACCCCTGGGCGCAGGCCGTACGGGAGGCGGCGGTACGCGGTGGGGGGCGGCTGCCGGACGCGCTGGACAAGGCGGCGGTGCAGGCCGCTGGTGCGGCGCGGCCCACCGGGCCCGGCTGGTGGTCGGTCGCCTCGGCGCTGCAAGGGGCGCTGCTGGTGCTCCAAGTCGTGGGCGCGCTCTGGCTGGTGGCGACCGTGGTCGCCGGGCCGGGCGACGGCTGGCTGATGCCCGCGCTGCTGATGGCGGTCGGGGTCGTGGCCGGCCCGGCGCTGGCCTGGTGCTGCCGGCTGGCGGCGCGGGGTCCTGCCCGGCGGTACGGGCAGGAGGCCGAGCGGCGGCTGCGCGGCGCGGCAGCCTCGTCCGGGCGGGCGCGGGTGCTGGAGCCGGTGGCCGCGGAACTGCTGCGCTACCGCGAGGTGCGGGACCAGTACTTCGTCGCGGCGGGCGGGTCGAGGCACTCGACGCTGCTGTAGCGGCGGGCCCGCGCCTTTTCGGCCGCTTTCGAGTGACGGAGTTATCCACAACCCGCGCTCTGTCCACAGGCCCGAGCGGCTGTCGGCGATCGCGTGCACCATGGAAATGCGCGGTGGAGGAGAGGGCCGCGCGGGGCGGAACGGGCCGAGGGGTGAGAACGGGGTGGGGAAGCATGAGCGAGTTCGTTTGAGTTCAACCGCCCAAGCGGCGGGCGCTGTTGGTGGGGCCGGCTTCCCAAGTGGCTGGTTTAGCGTGCGGATTTGTCGATAATCCCAGGTCAGGTAACGCTCTGGGCTATAACGATTCCGAGTCGGATCCTTATTCGAGTGTGCATCGTGGGGCTGGTGTTACTCCGGTGTCCTTAGGATCCGTCCGTACGCACGGGGGCCCGTAATGAGTGTGTATGCGAGGCGCAGCTTCCCCCACGTCGCCTCGCTCGGAGGGGAATCCACATGTTTTCTGTACGCAGGTGGGGCGCTACCCGCCTAGCCGCCGCCGTGCTGGCCTCGGGTCTTGCCGCGGTGGGCGCGATAGCCGCGGCGGGTCCGGCCGCCGCCGATGACACCGTGCCCGCCTCGGGCGGCGCCAATGCCGTCCTGGACGGTCTGAGGACGTTCGGCCAGGCCGTCATCCACAACGACGCCGGGGACCAGAAGGTCGGCGCCGGGCTCTTCCAGATGACGGTCGAGGGCGGCGGCACGCTCCAGACGTACTGCATCGACGTCCACAACCCGACGCAGGCCAACGCCAAGTACCAGGAGAAGCCCTGGAGCCAGACCTCGCTGCACGACAACGCCGACGCGGGCAAGATCCGTTGGATCCTGCAGAACTCCTATCCGCAGGTGAACGACCTCAGCAAGCTCGCGGCCGCCGCCAAGTCCGGGGCGCTGACCGAGAAGACCGCGGCCACCGGAACCCAGGTCGCGATCTGGCGGTTCTCGGACCGGGTCGACGTCGAGGCCGTCGACCCGGCCGCGGAGAAGCTCGCCGACTGGCTCGAGGCCTCCGCCCGGGACCTGGAGGAGCCCAGGGCCTCGCTGACGCTCGACCCGCCCGCCGTCTCCGGCAAGTCCGGTGACCGGCTGGGCCCGGTCACCGTCCACACCGACGCCGCCAGCGTCGCCGTCAGCCTCGACCCGGCGGCCGAGGCCACCGGCGTCAAGGTGGTCGGCCGCGACGGCGCGCCCGCCACCGCCGCAGCCAACGGCACCGAGCTGTTCTTCGACGTGCCGAAGGGCGCGGCCGACGGCTCGACCTCGCTGACCGCCCAGGCCACCACGAAGGTGCCGGTCGGCCGCGCCTTCGCCAGCGACAGCAAGAGCCAGACGCAGATCCTGGCCGGCTCCAGCGACAGCACCGTCAAGGCGACGGCCACCGCCGACTGGGCCAAGAAGGGCGCGATACCCGCGGTCTCCGCGGAGAAGAACTGCGCCAAGGGCGGCGTGGACGTCACCGCGGCGAACCAGGGCGACGAACCGTTCACCTTCGAGCTCGCGGGCACCGAGTACACCGTGGAGGCGGGCCGCTCCCGGACCGTCACGGTCCCGGTGAAGGAGGACCAGGCCTACGACTTCACCATCACGGGCCCGAACGGCTTCGAGAAGAACTTCTCCGGCGTCCTCGACTGCAAGACCGCGGGCACCCCGAGCACCGACCGGCCCTCGCCCGAGCCGAGCCCGGCCTCGGCCGGCGGCTCCTCCGAGGGTTCCACCGGCGGCAGCGGTACCAGCGGTGAGGACCTGGCCGAGACCGGCAGCAGCAGCGCCACGCCGGTGATCGCGGGCATAGCCGTCGCGCTGGTCGCCGTCGGCGGCGGCGCGGTCTTCCTGCTCCGCAGGCGGAAGGCCGGCACGGCCGGCGAGTGACGGCGGCGGTGACCGGCCGGTGGCGCGCCCAGCGCCCCGGCCGGCCACCGGTCCCGGCGCCCTCGTGGGGGCGCGGGGCGATCTGGTTTCCGCCCGGCGCAAGCGTTACGGCAAGATGGGTGTATCTGCCCTCACGCGGGGCGGAGCCGCTTATTGGCCCCCACACGACTGCCGGACGGTTTCTCTTGGCTGAGTTCATCTACACCATGCGCAAGGCGCGCAAGGCGCACGGCGACAAGGTGATCCTCGACGACGTCACGCTGAGCTTCCTGCCCGGCGCGAAGATCGGTGTCGTCGGCCCGAACGGCGCCGGCAAGTC
>NZ_LIQY01000160.1 GCF_001418495.1 Streptomyces pathocidini
AGCGCCTGGACGACCGCTTCCGGCTGCTGACCGGCGGCAGCCGGGCCGCGCTCCCCCGCCACCAGACGCTGCGGACGGCGGTCGGCTGGAGCCACGAGCTGTGCAGCCCGCGGGAGCGGCTGCTGTGGTCCCGGCTCTCGGTGTTCGCGGGCCACTTCGACCTGGAGGCGGCCGAGTACGTCTGCTCGGGCCCTGAACTGCCGCCCGAGGAACTGCTGGACGTGCTCGCGGAGTTGGTGGAGCAGTCGGTGGTCGTCCGCGAGGACGCGCCCGCCCGGGCGGGCCAGGGGGCCGCGAGCGGTACCCGCTACCGGATGCTCGACACCGTACGGGCGTACGGCGCGGACTGGCTCGAAGGGATGGGCGACACCCGGCGCATGCGGCGCCGCCACCGCGACTGGTACATGGGCCTGGTCACGTGGTGCGAGCTGGACTGGTTCAGCCCGCGCCAGGCCGAGGTGGCGGCGCGGATCGATGCCGAGCTGGGCAATCTGCGCGTCGCGTTGGAGTTCAGCCTGGAGGACGGCGAGGAGGCACACATCGGCCAGTACCTCGCGGGCACCCTCTGGTTCTACTGGGCCGGCTGCGGCCGCCTCGCCGAGGGACGGCACTGGCTGGACCGGGCGCTGGAGCTGGAGAGCGGCCACGACGAGGCGCGGCTGAAGGCGCTGTGGGTGCTCGGCTACGTGGCCGTGCTCCAGGGCGACACGGTGCGCGCGATCGGTGCGCTCCAGGAGTGCGGCGAGGAGGCCGAGCGGACCGGCAACGAGCTGGCCGCCGCGTACGCCCAGCACCGCACCGGCTGCCTGGCCCTCGTCTCCGACGACATGGCGCGCGCCGAGGAGCTGCTGCGGGCCTCGCTCGCGCGGTACCGGGAGATCGGCGAGCTGAACAGCAATGTGCTGATGGGGCAGGTCGAGCTGGCGATGGCCATGGCCTTCCAGGGCGATCTGCCGGCCGCGGTCGCACTGTGCGAGGAGGTCCGGCAGGCCTGCGAGGACCGCGGCGAGCGCTGGACGCTGGCCTACGCGCTGTACGTGCTGGGGTACGCGGCCTGGACCCGGGGCGAGGCGGCCGAGGCCCGGCGACTGCTGGAGGAGTGCCTGACGATCGACCACGCCTTCCACGACCTGGTGGGCGCGGTGCTCGCGATCGAACTGCTCGCGCTGCTCACCGCGGCCGGGGGCGACGCGGCGGAGGCGGCTGTCCTGCAGGGCGCGGCCGGGCAGCTGTGGCGCTCGGTGGGCCTGCCCCTGTTCGGTTCCCGCTTCTTCAACGGCCCGCACCTGCTGTGCGAGCAGCGGGCCCGGGAGGCGCTGGGGGCCTCGCGGTACGAGGAGTGCCTGGGCGAGGGGGCGCGGCTCGACCTGGACGCGGCGGCCGCCCGGGCGCTGCGCGGACCCCGTACAGCGGAACACCCGCCCGCCCCTGAGCGGGACGGACGGGTGGACGGCGGCACGGCCGAGGCGCCGGACGGAGCGCAGGTGCCGAGCCCGGGTCAGCGGGCGTAGTACTCCACGACGAGCTGCTCGTCGCAGATCACCGGGATCTCCTTGCGGTTCGGCTCCCGGTCGAGGCGGAAGGCGAGCGCCTGGAGGTTGACCTGCAGGTAGCGCGGGGTCTCGCCGTCGGGGGCGTAGCCACCCTCGCGGGCCACCTGGAAGGGGTGCTTCTCACGGCTGCGCTCGCGGACCATCACGACGTCGTCGGGCGCGACGCGGAAGGACGGCTTGTCGACCTTGCGACCGTTGACCTCGATGTGGCCGTGGACCACCATCTGGCGGGCCTGGTAGATCGTGCGGGCGATGCCCGACCGCAGGACGAGCGCGTCCAGACGGCGCTCAAGCTCGATGATCAGGGCCTCGCCCGTCTTGCCGGTGACCTTCCGAGCGCGGTCGTAGGCACGGACCATCTGGCGCTCGCTGATGTCGTACTGAGCGCGCAGACGCTGCTTCTCCAGCAGCCGGACCTTGTAGTCGCTGTTCTGCTTGCGACCGCGGCCGTGCTCGCCGGGCGGGTAGGGACGGGCCTCGAAGTACTTGACGGCCTTCGGCGTCAGGGCGATGCCGAGTGCGCGCGACTTCTTGACCTTGGGACGCGACTGGTTCACGTGGAACGGACCTCCGTGTAAGTTAGGTGAGGCTTACCTTAGCGGAGGAGAACGCATGTTTCGACCTGGGAGCCCCCTGCCCAGCACCGGCCGCGCCGCGGAATCGACAACGGACGGCGCCCGGCCGGGTCAGCCGCGCCCCATGGAAGACACCCGGCAGCCCTCGGCCGCCGAGCGTGTACGAACCCTCGTGGAGTCGAACGCCTCGGCCGCACTGAACATTCCGGGTACGGACCTCGACGAACTGGGCGCTAGCGCCCCCGCGGCACGCACCGTCACACCGGACGGAGACGTGCTGCTGCTGGTGCCCGGGGACTCCCCCGCAGCTCGCGCCGCGGCCCACGCACAGGACGACGACCTGACCGCCGTGATCGAGATCACCGACGTGGCGCCCGTCGCCGTACCCCATCGTATCCGGGGCCGCGGGTGGGTCGCGGGGTGGCTCACTCCGGTCCGCAACGAGGAGCGCGCGGCCTGCGCGATGCTCCTCGCCGAGCAGCACCCGCTGGGCGCCCTGCTCGAAATTCAGGGGGGCTTGGGCATCGATGAGGCGCTGGACCAGGCCTGCGCTTCCGGCGACTTCGGGCGTCCGGCCTGGATGCTGCTGCGGCTCGAGGTCGGCGAGGCCGCGGTGGACGACCTGTGGGGCGCCGAGCAGGTGGAGCCGGACGACTTCGCCGAGGCGGAGGCCGACCCGCTCGCACCGCACGAGACGGATCTGCTCCAGCACCTGGCCGCTGCGCACAGCGACCAAGTACGCGGACTGTGCGCGCTGTTGGGCGACCGCACCGGGGAAGCGTGCGGGCTGGACGACCGGGCGGTGCCGGTGGCGCTCGACCGCTTCGGCCTCCGGGTCCGCTTCACCGACGTGGACAACCGCTCCTTCGACGCCCGCTTCGACTTCCCGGAGCCGGTACGGGACGTGGTGGGGCTGCGCCGGGCGATGCACACGCTGTTCGAGGCGGCGCACGAGAGCTGAGGCCCTGGGCCGAAGTCCGGGGGCCGGGCCCTCGGAACGGCCGGTCCCTGTCGGCGCGGCCTGCCCCTAGGAGGGCGTCCCGCCTCGGGGCTCGGTCGGCACATCGCCGCCGAGTCTGGCGCGGACCCGCTCGACCACGTCCGCGTACCGGGCCTCCGCGCCGTAGCGCGTGGGCTGGTAGTAGCGCTTGCCGCGCAGGGCGTCGGGGGCGTACTGCTGGGCCGCGATGGCGCCCGGCACGTCGTGGGGATACACATACCCCTGGGCGTGGCCAAGCTTCTCGGCGCCCTTGTAGTGGCCGTCCCGCAGATGCGGCGGCACCGGCCCAGCCAGGCCCGCCCGTACGTCCGCGAGCGCGGCGCCGATGGCCGTCGTGGCGGTGTTGGACTTCGGGGCCAGGGCCAGCGCGATGGTGGCGTGGCTGAGGGTGTGGGCCGCCTCGGGGAAGCCGATCATGGCGACGGCCTGGGCCGCGGCCACCGCGATCTGGAGCGCGTGCGGATCGGCCATGCCGATGTCCTCGCTGGCCGAGATCATCAGCCGGCGGGCGATGAACCTCGGGTCCTCCCCCGCCTCGATCATCCGCGCCAGGTAGTGCAGGGCCGCGTCGACGTCCGAGCCGCGGATGGACTTGATGAGCGCGCTGGCCACGTCGTAGTGCTGGTCGCCGTCGCGGTCGTACTTCACCGCCGCGCGGTCGACCGCCTCCTCCAGGGACTGGAGGGTGACCTCCTCCTCGCCCTTGGCCAGGGCCGCGCCCGCCCCCGCCTCCAGCGCGGTGAGCGCCCGCCGGGCGTCTCCGCCCGCGATCCGCAGCAGATGTGCCTCGGCGTCCTCGGGCAGCCGGACCGCTCCGCCGAGCCCGCGCTCATCGGCCACCGCCCTGTGCAGCAGGCCCCTGAGGCCCTCGTCGGTGAGCGGTTCGAGGGTCAGCAGCAGGGAGCGGGACAGCAGCGGGGAGATGATCGAGAAGTACGGGTTCTCGGTGGTGGCCGCGATCAGCGTGACCCAGCGGTTCTCCACCGCCGGGAGCAGGGAGTCCTGCTGCGCCTTGCTGAAGCGGTGGATCTCGTCGAGGAAGAGCACGGTGTCCTTGCCGTAGCCGCCCGCGGCACGGCGGGCGCCCTCGATGACGGCCCGCACCTCCTTGACGCCCGCGGTGATCGCCGACAGCTCCACGAACCGCTTGTTCGTGGCCTGGCTGACGACATAGGCGAGGGTGGTCTTGCCGGTGCCGGGCGGGCCCCAAAGGATCACCGAGGAAGCCCCCGCGGGGCCTCCGTTCCCCTCGCCGACGAGTCTGCGCAGCGGCGAGCCGGGGCGCAGCAGGTGCTGCTGCCCCACGACTTCGTCGAGGGTGCGCGGGCGCATCCGGACGGCCAGTGGACTGCTGGCGGGATCCTTCTCCCGGCGGTCCTCTTCGGCTGCGGTGAACAGGTCGGGCTCCACGTCAGGAACCCTATGCCACCCCACTGACAGCGGGTTCCGGAGCCCGTGTCACGCGGCCCGCGGACCAGGTCGGCGGATCAGCTGGTCCAGAAGTCCCACCAGCGCGTAAGGATCAGCATCCCGATCACGCCGATCCACAGCACCGGCGGCACCCAGTGGAACTCCTTCAGCCCGTTCCGCAGGCCCTCGGGGGCCGGGAGGAAGCGGTGCTCGACGTTGTGCTTGGTGACGTAGCAGAACATCACGATCGTGGCGATCCAGGCCAGCGAGCACCACAGGCACAGCGAGCCGATCACGTACAGGGACTGGTACTGGAGCCAGGTGCAGAAGCCGACGCCGAAGAGCATGCCGGCGTTGAAGGTCAGCCAGTACCAGCGCGGGAAACGGGCCCCGGCCAGCAGGGACACCCCGACGCAGATCACGATCGCGTACGCGGCCAGGCCCAGCATCGGGTTGGGGAACCCGAAGACCGAGGCCTGCTCGCTCTTCATGATGTTGCCGCAGGAGACGACCGGGTTCAGGCTGCAGCCGGGCTGGAAGTTCGGGTCCTCGAGCAGCTTGAACTTGTCGAGCGTGATCACCCACGCGGCGAGCAGCCCTGCCGCGCCCGTGATCACCAGCAGCCATGCCAGACCCCGGCCGCTGCCGACCGCGGGGCGGTCGCCGCTCATCCTGTCCTCGGAGGCCACACCGTCATCCACTCTCGTTGCCATCTCGCCGTTCCGTCACTGCCGAAGCCGATGATTCAAAGAACGGTGACATTGTGCCCCAGCAAGGCCGCTCACCGCGGACCGGGCAACCACAGCGGTCTCAGGCGAACTTCCGCCGCACCTCGGCCACGACGGTGTCCACCGCCACCGGCGCCTGCTCCCCGCTCTCCAAGTCCTTGAGCTGGACGACGCCTTCTGCAAGATCCCGCTCCCCGGCCACCACCGCGTACCGCGCGCCGGACCGGTTGGCCGACTTCATCGCGTTCTTCAGTCCCTTGCCGCCGTACGCGAAGTCCGTGGCGACCCCAGCCCGCCGCAACTCGGTGACCACACCGAACAGCGCGCGCCGCGCCTCCTCGCCGAGCGGCACCGCGAACACCTGGGTGGCGGGCGGTAGCCGGAGCTCGATGCCCTCCGCCTCGAGCGCCAGGACCGTGCGGTCCACGCCCAGCGCCCAGCCGACCGAGGGCAGCGCGGGCCCGCCGATCATCTCGGACAGGCCGTCGTACCGGCCGCCGCCGCCCACCGCGGACTGCGAGCCGAGCCCGTCGTGGACGAACTCGAAGGTGGTGCGGGTGTAGTAGTCCAGGCCGCGCACCAGCTTGGGGTCGTCCTCGAAGACCACGCCCGCCGCGGTCAGCAGCTCGCGCACCTGCTCGTGGTAGGCCTTGCAGCCCTGGCACAGGTGGTCGCGCATCATCGGCGCGCCGACGAGCTGCTTCTGCACGGCGTCCCGCTTGTCGTCCAGGACGCGCAGCGGGTTGATGTCCACCCGCCTGCGGGTGTCCTCGTCCAGGTCGAGTCCGCGCAGGAAGTCCTGGAGCGCGGCGCGGTAGACCGGGCGGCACTCCTTGTCACCCAGGGAGTTGAGCAGCAGCCGGAAGTTCCTCAGCCCCAGGGACCTGTACGCGTCCACGGCCAGGATGATCAACTCGGCGTCCAGGGCCGGGTCCTCGGCCCCGATGGCCTCGGCGCCCACCTGGGAGAAGTGGCGGTAACGGCCCTTCTGCGGGCGCTCGTAGCGGTAGTACGAGCCGGAATACCACAGCTTGACCGGCAGGTTGCCCGCCTTGTGGAGGTTGGCCTCCAGCGCGGCGCGCAGCACGGACGCGGTGCCCTCGGGGCGCAGCGCCAGTTCGTCGCCGCCCTTGGTGGTGAGGGTGTACATCTCCTTGGTCACGATGTCGGTGGACTCGCCGACACCGCGGGCGAACAGCTCGACGTTCTCGAAACCGGGGGTCTCCACGTAGCCGTATCCGGCGCGCCTCAGCGGCGCGGCCAGGGCCTCGCGGACGGCGAGGAAGTTCGCGGAGTCCGGCGGAATCAGGTCGTACGTGCCCTTGGGGGCCTTGAAGGTGCTCACGGGAAAGGGGTCACATTCCTCGTCGTGGGGCGGCCGTCGGGCCGCTTCCCAGGCCGGCGGCCACCTCGCGCAGATACGGGTTGGCGGCGCGCTCGCGGCCGATGGTCGTCTGGGGGCCGTGGCCGGACAGGACCACGGTCGAGTCCTCAAGCGGCAGGCACACGCGGGCCAGCGACTCGAGGATCTCGGCGTGGTCGCCGCCGGGCAGGTCGGTGCGTCCGATGGAGCCGGCGAACAGCAGGTCGCCCGAGAAGAACACCGAGGGGATCTCGGAGGTCTCGGGCATCCGGAAGGTCACCGACCCCTTGGTATGGCCCGGCGCGTGCGCGACCGTGAACTCCAGGCCCGCGAGGCTCAACTCGGCGCCGTCGGACAGCTCCCTAAGGTCGTCCGGTTCGCCCACGGTCAGCTCGCCCAGCAGCTGGGCACCTATGGCCCGGCCGAGCGCCTTCTCCGGGTCGCTCATCATGTAGCGGTCCCCGGGATGGATCCAGGCCGGGACGTCGTGCGCGCCGCAGACGGGGACGACGGAGGCGATGTGGTCGAGGTGGCCGTGGGTGAGGACGACGGCGACGGGCTTGAGCCGATGCTTCTTCAGCGCTTCCTCGACGCCCTCGGTGGCCTCGTGGCCCGGGTCGATGATCACGCACTCCTCGCCCGCGGCGGGGGCGACCAGATAGCAGTTGGTCCCCCAGGCCCCGGCGGGGAACCCGGCAATGAGCACGTTCGTCCTTAAGTCGTCCGGCTACGAGCGGTGTGAGCGGCCGCGGACCCGAGCGCTTCGCGGCGGGTCCGAGCAGTTCAGAGCCTACCGGCGAGGGCCAGGACACAGCGAACCCGTATACGGTACGCCTCACACCACGGCGGACAGGCCCGGCAGGCGGCCCATGAGAAGGCGCGAGGAGACAACCCGGTGGCCACAAAGGACCAGAGACGGCGGCAGCTCGCCCGGGAGAAGTTCCTGCGGCAGCAGGAGCGGCGCGACCAGCAGCGGCGCAAGGCGCGGCTGAGGAGCGCGGTGGTCGCGGCCGGGCTGGCCGTCGTCGTCGCGGGCGGCGCTGTCGCGTACACCGCGGGCGGATTCGGGGACGCGGACAAGAGCGACAGTGCCGCGCCCTCCGCGTCCCCCAGCAGCAGTGACGCCCCGGACCCCTGCGACAGGCCCGCCGACGGCTCGCCCGGCACCGAGCAGTGGAAGAAGGAGCCGGCGCTCACGGTCGACAAGTCGGCCACGTACACGATGAAGCTGGAGACCACCTGCGGCGACATCTCCGTGGCGATGGACGCCGGCAAGGCGCCGCACACGGTGAACTCCTTCAACTTCCTGGCCGGCAAGGGCTACTTCGACCACACCAAGTGCCACCGCCTGACCACGGGCGGTATCTACGTGCTGCAGTGCGGCGATCCGCAGGGCACCGGCCAGGGCGGGCCCGGCTACACGATCCCGGACGAGAACCTGAAGGACTCCCGGCTCAAGGGGAACGTGTACCCGGCGGGCACGGTCGCGATGGCGAACCAGTACAACGCCCAGTCCGGGAAGGGCCGGGACTCCGGCGGCAGCCAGTTCTTCCTCGTCTACCAGGACAGCCAGCTGCCCCCGGACTACACGCCGTTCGGCACCGTCACCGGTGACGGCATGAAGGTGCTGAAGAAGATCGCCGATGCCGGGGCCAAGGCGCCCGACGCCTCCAGCAACACCGCGCCCAACGCGACCGTCGTGATCGACAAGGCGACGGTGCGCAAGGGCTGACTCCGCATCGGGGCCCTCCGGCACACCCCAATACACCGCGCCGGAGGGCCTGACACGGGCGAACGCCAATTTTCGGTCGCGCTGGATGCGGACAGCCACCCCGTGGTTCGCCTATGTTGGCGGTGACGAAACTGTGGACGATGCCCGGGGGATCGAAGCCCGCGCGGGCATCATGTGGAGGAGGCGCTGTGAGCAGCGACCCATGGGGCCGCGTCGACGAGGCGGGGACCGTGTACGTGCGTACGGCCGAGGGCGAGCAGGTCGTCGGATCGTGGCAGGCGGGCACTCCGGAGGAGGCTCTCGCCTACTTTGAGCGCAAGTACGACGGGCTGGTCGTCGAGATCGGTCTCCTCGAGCGCCGGGTGAAGACCACCGACCTGTCCGCGAAGGACGCCGCCACCGCGATCGACCACCTGCGCCAGCAGGTCGACGAGCACCACGCGGTGGGCGACCTGGACGCGCTGCGGAAGCGGCTGGACAAGCTGACCGCCGACGTCGAGGCCCGCCGCGAGCAGCGCAAGGCCGCCAAGGCCCGGCAGACGGACGACGCGCGCCATGCCAAGGAGGCGCTGGTCACCGAGGCCGAGGAGCTGGCGGCCAGCGAGCAGTGGCGGGTGGCCGGCGAGCGGCTGCGCGCCCTGGTCGACACCTGGAAGGGTCTGCCGCGGCTGGACCGCAAGGCGGACGACGAGCTGTGGCACCGCTTCTCGCACGCCCGCTCCGCGTTCTCCAAGCGGCGCAAGGCGCACTTCGCTTCGCTGGACGCGCAGCGCGAGGAGGCCCGCAAGGCCAAGGAGAAGCTGGTCTCCGAGGCCGAGGCGCTGTCCGGCTCCACGGACTGGGGCCCGACGGCCGCCCGCTACCGCGATCTGATGCAGGAGTGGAAGGCCGCGGGCCGTGCGCAGCGCGAGGCCGAGGACGAGCTGTGGAACCGTTTCCGCGGTGCCCAGGACGTGTTCTTCCAGGCCCGCGGCGAGGTGTTCGCGGAGCGCGACACGGAGCAGCGGGAGAACCTGACCCGCAAGGAGGAGCTGGCTGTCGAGGCCGAGAAGCTCCTGCCGATCTCCGATCTGAAGGCGGCGCGTGCTGCGTTCCGCGCGATCAACGAGCGGTGGGAGGCCATCGGCCATGTGCCGCGGGACGCGCGGCCGAGGATCGAGGGCCGGATGCACACCGTGGAGCGCGCCATCCTGGAGGCCGAGGAGGCCGAGTGGCGGCGTACGAACCCGGAGGCGCGGGCCCGTGCGGCCGGTCTGACGGGTCAGCTCCGGGACGCCGTCGACAAGCTGCACCAGCAGATCGACGCGGCGAGGGCGGCCGGGAACCACGCCAAGGCCGACAAGCTGTCGAAGGAGCTCGAGGGGCGCCAGGCGCTGCTGGACCAAGCCCTGAAGGGCCTTGAGGAGTTCGGGGGTTAGCCCCTGGTCCGCACGTTTCGTGAAGCTGCCCCCGGCGCCCTGCGCGCCGGGGGCAGCTTCACGTTTCGCGTTTCACGCCTTGTCACGCCTCACACGACGGGTCAGGGCCTGCGGGCCGAGGTCACCCGGTACACGTCGTAGACGCCCTCAACTCCCCTGACCGCCTTGAGCACATGGCCCAGGTGCTTGGGGTCGCCCATCTCGAAGGTGAACCGGGAGGTGGCGACCCGGTCGCGGGAGGTCTGGACGGCGGCGGACAGGATGTTGACGTGCTGGTCGGAGAGCACACGTGTGACGTCCGAGAGCAGCCGGGAGCGGTCCAGGGCCTCGACCTGGATGGCGACCAGGAAGACCGAGGACTGGGTGGGCGCCCACTCGACCTCGAGGATCCGCTCGGGCTGCTGCGACAGCGAGTCGACGTTGACGCAGTCGGCGCGGTGCACCGACACCCCGCTCCCGCGCGTGACGAACCCGATGATCGGGTCCCCGGGCACCGGCGTACAGCAGCGGGCCAGCTTGACCCAGACGTCGTCGATGCCCTTGACGACCACGCCCGGGTCCGCGCTCGTACGCCGTTTGGTGCGGCGCTGGATGGGCGGGGCGGTCTCGGCGATGTCCTCGGTCGCCGCCTCCTCGCCGCCGAGCGCCTGGACGAGCTTCTGGACGACGTTCTGCGCGGAGACATGGCCTTCGCCGATGGCGGCGTAGAGCGCGGAGATGTCGGGGTAGC
Organism: Streptomyces pathocidini; assembly: GCF_001418495.1. Lineage (GTDB taxonomy): Bacteria > Actinomycetota > Actinomycetes > Streptomycetales > Streptomycetaceae > Streptomyces > Streptomyces pathocidini. The sequence continues at coordinate 10,510 of NZ_LIQY01000160.1, forward strand.
GCATCTCGTGCGCGAGCGTGACGAGCGAGTCGCCGGTGAGGATGCGCTGGATCGGCAGGTTCTGCTTGCGCATGGCCCGCACGATGGCGTCCTTGCCCTGCTCGATCGCCTCGTCCCGGCGCTCCTTGGAGAACCAGGCGCGGATCTTGTTGCGGGCGCGGGGGGACTTGACGAAGCCGAGCCAGTCGCGGGAGGGCCCGGCGCCGGCGGCCTTGGAGGTGAAGACCTCCACCAAGTCCCCGTTGTCCAGGGTCGACTCAAGAGGTACGAGACGCCCGTTGACCCGGGCTCCTATGGTGCGGTGGCCGACCTCGGTGTGCACCGCGTACGCGAAGTCGACGGGGGTGGCGCCGGCCGGAAGCGCTATGACGTCGCCCTTGGGCGTGAAGACGAAGACCTCGTTGCGGGAGAGGTCGAAGCGCAGCGACTCCAGGAACTCGCCCGGGTCCTCGGTCTCCTTCTGCCAGTCCAGCAACTGCCGCAGCCACGCCATGTCGTTGATGGCGTCGTCGCCGGCCTTGCCGGTCTTGCGGGGCACGTCCGTGCGCACCTTGGAGGCGCCGGCGACGGCCTCCTGCTTGTACTTCCAGTGGGCGGCGATGCCGTACTCGGCGCGCCGGTGCATGTCGAAGGTGCGGATCTGCAGTTCCACGGGCTTGCCGCTGGGCCCTATGACCGTCGTGTGCAGCGACTGGTACATGTTGAACTTGGGCATCGCGATGTAGTCCTTGAACCGGCCGGGGACCGGGTTCCATCGCGCGTGGATGGTGCCGAGGGCGGCGTAGCAGTCGCGGACGGTGTCGACCAGGACGCGGATGCCCACCAGGTCGTAGATCTCCGCGAAGTCCCGGCCGCGGACGATCATCTTCTGGTAGACGGAGTAGTAGTGCTTGGGGCGGCCGGTGACGGTGGCCTTGATCCGGGCCGCGCGCAGGTCGCTCTGCACCTGGTCGGTGACCACGGCCAGGTACTCGTCGCGCTTGGGCGCGCGCTCGGCGACGAGGCGGACGATCTCGTCGTACATCTTGGGGTAGAGGATCGCGAAGGCGAGGTCCTCCAGCTCCCACTTGATGGTGTTCATGCCCAACCGGTGGGCCAGCGGGGCGTAGATCTCGAGGGTCTCGCGGGCCTTCTTCTCCTGCTTCTCCCGCTTGAGGTAGCGCATCGTGCGCATGTTGTGCAGCCGGTCGGCGAGCTTGATGACCAGGACGCGCGGGTCCTTGGCCATGGCGACGACCATCTTGCGCACGGTCTCGGCCTGCGCGGCCTCGCCGAACTTGACCTTGTCCAGCTTGGTGACGCCGTCGACGAGCAGGGCGACCTGGTCGCCGAAGTCGCGGCGGAGGGTCTCGAGGCCGTACTCGGTGTCCTCGACGGTGTCGTGCAGCAGGCCCGCCATCAGCGTCGCCGGGTCCATGCCGAGCTCGGCGAGGATGGTGGTGACGGCGAGCGGGTGCGTGATGTACGGGTCGCCGCTCTTGCGCTTCTGGCCGCGGTGCCAGCGCTCTGCGACCTGGTAGGCCTTCTCGACCTGGCGGAGTGTCGCGCCCTCGATCTTGGGGTCGTTGCTGCGGACGATCCGCAGGAGCGGTTCGAGGACCGGGTTGTACGGGCTGGACCGCTGCACGCCGAGGCGCGCGAGCCTGGCTCGTACGCGGTTGGAGGAGGCGGACCGCGCAGCGGAGCCCTGGGTGGGGCGGGCGGCCGGGGAGGTGCCGGTGGTCTCGGCCACGGCGCCGCCAGGGCGCTCGGCCGGCGGCTTGGGCTGGGGACGTTCAACGGCGCGGGGCTCGGTCCGGGCGGCTCCGGGCTCGCTCCGGGCGGCGGAGGGCTGCGGCTCGGCGGGCGCCGGTGCCCCCTGCGGACGGCCCTTCTGGGACGCCTTTGCGGGCGCCGGTGCGGACGAATCTGCCGGGGGCCGCTCGGCCGGGCCCGTCTTGGCCTGGGGCTCCGGCGGCCGCGCCGCGTCGGAGTCCGTCGAGGCAGGCGGGGCGGGCGTGTCCGCGGCCGCCGCGGCTTCGGCAGCGGACTCATCCGCGCGCCCGGCGGACAGCGGCTGGGCCTCGTCTGGCAAGAGCACTCCTCGTGTGCGCCCCTCCTGGCCGAAGGTGGGCAAGGAGAGTGGTTCCGGCCCCCCGGTCGTGTCCGGAGACTGCCATGGTATCGAGCTCGAGGGCCCTCCTGTTCCGGAGCCCGCCGTCCTGTGGATACCGCCGGTTACCGCAAACGGAACCAAACGGAACCCCAAGGCCCACGAGAGAGGGGCGGCCCTCCGACTCCCGGAGGCCCGCCCCTGTCCCGTACCGATCTCTCGTACCGGATATCTCGCACGGAACCGCTCAGATCGTGAGCAGTGCCTCCACGGGCCCGCCCGCGAGGGTGGGGGTGAGGCGGTCGCGGCCGTTCAGGAAGGCGAGTTCCATGAGCACGGCCACCCCGGCGATCTCGGCTCCGGCGCGCCGGATCAGCTGGAGTGAGGCCTCGGCGGTGCCACCGGTGGCGAGCACGTCGTCGATGACCATGACGCGGTCGCCGGGCACCAGGTCCTCGGCGTGCACCTCGATCTCGGCCGTCCCGTACTCCAGCTCGTACGCCTGGGCCAGGGTCGCTCCGGGCAGCTTGCCCGCCTTGCGGACCGGGACGAAGCCGAGGCCCGCCCGGATCGCGGCGGGCGCGCCCAGGATGAAGCCCCGGGCCTCCAGGCCCACGACCTTGGTCGCGCCATGGCGCGTGCACAGCTCCGCGAGGGCGTCCGTGAGGGCCTCAAAGGCGGCCGGGTCGGCCAGCAGCGGGGTGATGTCCTTGAACATCACGCCCGGCTTCGGGTAGTCCGGCACATCCCGGATGCGGGCGAGCAACAGGCCCTGGAGGGCCTCCCGCGGGTCGGCGGCGGTCATCGGCGCTTCCCCGAGGGACGGCCGCCGCGGCCACGCCCGCGTGCGGCGGGACGGCTCGGCCGGCCCGCGACGGCCGCGGCCTCCTCGTCCACGTCCGGACCGGCGCCGTTGGACGCGGCGGTCCCCGGCCCGTGCTCCGGCTCGTCCCCGCCCTTGGCGGCCGCTGCGGCGCGCTTGGCGCGCACCCGCTTGGCCAGGGCCTTCATCTGCGGCTCGCGCTCCTTGAAGTCGGCGACCAGCGGGGTCGCGATGAAGATCGAGGAGTACGCGCCAGCGGCCAGACCGACGAACAGCGACAGCGAGATGTCGTTCAGCATGCCGCCGCCCAGGACGCCGCCGCCGATGAACAGCAGGCCCGCGACCGGCAGCAGCGCGACGATCGTGGTGTTGATGGAGCGCACCAGGGTCGCGTTGAGGCTGCGGTTGGCGATCTCGCTGTACGTCCAGCGGCTCTGCTTGGTGATGTCCTTGGTGGCTTCCTTCAGTCCGTCGAAGACCACGACGGTGTCGTAGAGGGAGTAGCCGAGGATCGTCAGCAGACCGATGACGGTGCCGGGGGTGACCTCGAAGCCGACCAGCGCGTAGACGCCGACCGTGATCGTGAGGTCGTGGATCAGCGCGATCAGGGCGGCCAGTGCCATCCGCCACTCGAAGGCGATGGCGAGGTAGACCACCACCAGCGCCATGAAGATGGCCAGGCCCAGCCAGGCCTTGTTGGCGATCTGCTCACCCCAACTCGGGCCGACCAGCTCCGCGTTGATGTCCTCCGCCGAGACCTTGAGGTCCTTGGCGAGGTCCTGGCGGATCTGGTCCGCCTTCGCGGTGTCGACCTCGGAGATCTGGATCCGCAGCGTGCCGTTGCCGAGCTTCTGCACGATAGCGGGGTGCCCGGAGGCCTGCTCGGCCTCCTCCTGGGCGTGAGCGACCGAGACGCTGGTCTTCGGGGTGGTGAAGACCGCGCCGCCGGAGAACTCGATGCCCATGTTAAGGCCGCGCACCCCGAGGCCGACGATCGCCATGATGGTGATCAGGACCGAGAGGCCGTACCAGATCATCCGCTTGCCCACGAAGTCGTAGCCGACCTCACCGCGGTAGAGCCGGGCGCCGATGCTGCCGAGTCGCGACATCTCACGCCTCCTTGGGGTCGGTCGGGGCGACGGGGGTACGGCGGCCGCGGCGCAGCGGCGGCTCGACACCGAGCCGCTTCGGGTCCAGGCCGGACCATGGGTGGCCGTCGGCGAAGAACTTCCGCCGGGCGAGGATCGTCATCAGCGGCTTGGTGAAGAGGAACACCACGACGACGTCGAGGAGCGTGGTGAGGCCGAGCGTGAACGCGAAGCCCTGCACCTTGCCGACCGTGACGATGAACAGCACCGCCGCGGCGAGGAACGACACGAAGTCGGACACCAGGATGGTGCGCCGGGCCCGCGGCCAACCCCGCTCGACGGCCGGGCGGAGCGTGCGGCCGTCGCGGATCTCGTCCCGAATCCGCTCGAAGTACACGATGAACGAGTCGGCGGTGATGCCGATCGCCACGATCGCGCCGCAGACCGCCGGCAGGTTCAGCGCGAAGCCGATGGCCGGGCCGAGCAGCGTCATGATCGTGTACGTGAGGGCGGCGGAGACCAGCAGGCTCAGCAGCGCGACGAACGCCAGGCCGCGGTAGTACGCGATGAGGTAGATGACCACCAGCGCGAGCCCGATGGCACCGGCGATCAGCCCGGCCTTCAGCTGCTCGCCGCCGAGGGCGGCGGAGACGGTGGTGACGCTGGACTCGTCGAAGGACAGCGGCAGGGCGCCGTACGAGAGGATGTTGGCCAGGTCCTCGGCGCTCTGCTGGGTGAAGTTGCCGGAGATCTGGGCATTGCCGCCGGTGATCGCGCTGCTCACGGTCGGCGCGGAGACGGACTGGCCGTCCATGACGATCGCGAACCGGTTCGGCTGCTGACCGGCGATGCGGCCGGTGACGTCACCGAACTTCTTGGCGCCCTTGGAGCTGAAGTCGAGGGTGACGATCCAGCCCTCGCCCCGGCCCGCCGGGTCGTACTGGGCCTTGGCGCCGGTGACCTGCGTGCCCTCGATCTCGGCCGGGCCGAGGATGAACTTCTCCTGGCCCTTCTGGTCGCACGCCACGATGAAGTCGGACGGCTTGGTGCCCTCGGCGGCCTTGGCACGAGCCGCCGGGGTGGAGCAGTTCAGCGACTCGTACTTCTTCTGGAGGTCCGCCGGGATGTCGGCGGCAGACGGCGCGCTGGCCGAAGGGGTGGGCTGGGCCGCCGCCTCGGAAGCCTTCGGGGACGGCGAGCTGTCCGCCTTCAGGGCGCCGGTGACCGCGCGGCCCTGGGTGGTCGGGCTCACGGAGGGCGAGGGGGACGAGGAAGCCTTGTCGCCGTCCTCGGCCTTCTCCTTGTCGCTGTCCTTGCCGCTGTCGGAGGCCTTGTCGCCGTTCGAAGCGCTCGGGGACGGCTCGGGCTGCGTGGTCGGGGCACCCGCGACGAGCACCGGGCGGAAGTAGAGCTGGGCGGTGGTGCCGACCTGCTCCCGGGCCTGCTCCGAGTTCGTTCCCTTGGGGATGTTGGCGATGATGTTCCGGTCGCCCTGGGTCTGAACCTCGGCCTCGGAGACACCCAGACCGTTGACGCGGCGCTCGATGATGCTCACCGCGGTCTGCATGTTGGTCGGGTTGATCGCGTTTTTCTCGCCCGGCTGGTTCTTCGCCGTGAGCGTGATGCTCGTACCGCCCGCGAGGTCGATGCCCAGTCTCGGCGTGGTGTGCCCGGAGAGGAACATCCCCCCGGTGAGCGCCACGATGGCGATCAGGATGAAGGCGAGGGCACGGCCCGGCCTTCCCTGTGCGCCGGTGGGCCTCCGGCCCTTCTTCGGTGCTGCCACCTTCTCGTTTCTCCCTGTCCTACCGTCCCGCTTGCAGTTGTGCACGCGCGGCCACGAAGTGTGATGTGGGGATGTCCCCGATGGAGCCTAAAACCGTTCAAGGACCGCGCGGCGCACCTCAGGGGTGCCGCGCGGTCCCACAGCCGGCTACTTCGCGTCGGTGCCGCCGTCCTTCTTGACGTCCTCGGCAGCCTCGGCGTCCTTGGCCTCGGCGGCGTCGCCGTCGGCGTCGGCCTTGCCGAGGTCGATGCGCTTGTCGCCCTCGCCGTCGGCGGCCGGAGCGTCGTCCGAGACCAGCGAGGAGGCGTCGTCCGGGACGACCGGGGTGTCGTCACCCTCGGGCTCGATGCCGTGCACGATGCGGTTGTACTCGGCGTCGTCGAGGACGGCACCCACCGAGTTCTTGGCATAGATGGCGTGGACGCCCGGTGCGACCTCGAGGAGGATCGTGTCGTCGCCGACCTCCTTGACGGTGGCGTACATGCCACCGATCGTGCGGATGCCGGTGCCTGGCTGCATCTGGTCGCGCATCTGCTGAGCCTGGCGCTGCTTGTTCTTGGCGGACCGGGTCATCAGGAACATGGCGCCGATCAGCACGATGAACGGGAGGAGGGCTGTGATACTCACGGGCCGGAAATCCTTCACACGACCGCGCCCAGGCGGCCTGGTATATCGGGGATGGGCACACCGTCCCTGAAAGACGGCATCGGCGGAGTCTAAGCGAGTCCGCGCTTAGGGAACAACGCCCAGCATGTCACCCGGGTTCCCGAACCAGCGAGATTCCTCGCCGCAATCGTTTCGCTACGCTCCGAAGAGATCCTGCTGCCCGGGCGCCCCGCCGTTCTGCCGTGGCGGCGCGAGCCCGAGATGGGCCCAGGCCGCGGGCGTCGCGACCCGTCCCCTGGGCGTGCGGGCCAGCAGCCCCTCCCGTACGAGGAAGGGCTCGGCGACCTCTTCCACGGTCTCCCGCTCCTCCCCCACCGCGACCGACAGCGTGGACAGGCCCACCGGGCCGCCGCCGAAGAGCTTGAGCAGGGCGCCCAGGACGGCGCGGTCGAGCCGGTCGAGACCGCGGGCGTCCACTTCGTAGACGCCGAGGGCCGCGGCGGCGATCTCGCGGGTGATCACGCCGTCCGCCTTCACCTGGGCGTAGTCGCGGACCCGGCGCAGCAGGCGGTTGGCGATGCGGGGGGTGCCGCGGGAGCGGCCCGCGATCTCGGCGGCGCCTTCGGGATCGGTCTCCACGTCGAGCAGGTGGGCGGAGCGGTGGATGACGCGCTCCAGTTCGGCCGGCTCGTAGAACTCCATGTGGCCGGTGAAGCCGAACCGGTCGCGCAGCGGGGGCGGCAGCAGGCCGGCCCGCGTGGTGGCGCCGACGAGGGTGAAGGGCGGCAGTTCGAGCGGGATGGCGGTGGCGCCGGGGCCCTTGCCGACGATCACGTCGACGCGGAAGTCCTCCATCGCCATGTAGAGCATCTCCTCGGCGGGACGGGACATCCGGTGGATCTCGTCCAGGAACAGGACCTCACCTTCGGTGAGGGAGGAGAGGATCGCGGCCAGGTCCCCGGCGTGCTGGATGGCGGGGCCGGAGGTGATGCGGATGGGGGCGCCCATCTCGGCGGCGACGATCATGGCGAGGGTGGTCTTGCCGAGGCCGGGGGCACCGGAGAGCAGGACGTGGTCGGCGGTTCCGCCGCGGGCCCGGGCCGCGCGCAGCACGAGGTCGAGTTGCTCGCGGACCTTGGGCTGCCCGACGAACTCGTCGAGGTTCTTTGGGCGCAGGGCGGACTCGACGGCCTGGTCCTCGCCGTCGGCGTCCGCTCCTACGAGGCGCTCGGCGCCCTCTTCCCAATTCACTGGTCGCTCCTATCCGTTGGTGCCCGCTCCGGCGCCGGCTCGGCCGGTCGTGCTCAGCGCGTCCGGTTCAGGGTCTGCAGGGCCGCGCGCAGCAGTTGCGGTACGGGTGGGGTGGAGCCCGCCGCCTCGGCCTGCGGCGCCACCGCGGCAACCGCCTCGTCTGCCTCGCGGGTCGCGTACCCCAACCCGATGAGGGCGGCGTGCAGTTGGTCGCGCCAGGAGGAGCTGATCGCGGCGCCGACGGCGAGCGCGGTGCCCATGGGTTCGCCGAGCCGGTCCTTGAGCTCCAGCAGCAGGCGCTGCGCGCCCTTCTTGCCGATGCCCGGCACGGCGGTGAGCGCCTTCTCGTCGCCGGTGGCCACGGCCCGCCGCAGCGCGTCCGGGGAGTGCACGGCCAGCATGGCCTGGGCCAGACGGGGGCCGACTCCGCTCGCGGTCTGGAGGAGTTCGAAGACCTGCCTCTCGTCGTCGTCCGCGAAGCCGTACAGCGTCAGGGAGTCCTCGCGGACGACCAGGGAGGTGGCGAGTCTGGCCTGCTGGCCGACGCGCAGGGCGGAGAGCGTGTTCGGGGTGCACTGGACCGCCATGCCGACCCCGCCGACCTCGACGACCGCGGTGTCCGGGGCGAGTGCGGCGATCGGGCCGCTGACGAAGGCGATCATCGGGTCCCCTTCGGGGTGCGTACGGGAGTGCTTGCGGGTCTGAGGGCGGTCGGCCCGGCGGCTGGGGCGCGGCGGGCCGTGGCGTGTGCCTGCTGAAGGCGGTTCAGGGCCGCGCCCCGCCAGATGTGGCAGATAGCGAGCGCCAACGCGTCGGCGGCGTCGGCCGGTTTGGGGGGTGCGTCGAGGCGCAGCAGGCGGGTGACCATCGCCCCGACTTGTGCCTTGTCGGCGCGGCCGCTGCCGGTGACGGCGGCCTTGACCTCGCTCGGGGTGTGCAGCGCGACCGGCAACCCGCGCCGGGCGGCGCAGAGCATGGCGACGGCGCTGGCCTGGGCGGTGCCCATGACCGTACGGACGTTGTGCTGGCTGAACACCCGCTCCACGGCGACGTATTCGGGGCGGTGTTCGTCCAGCCACTGCTCCATGCCGCGCTCGATGAGGACGAGCCGGTCGCCGATCCCTGCGTCGGCCGGCGTCCGTACGACACCGACGCCGAGCATCGTCAGGGGGCGGCCGGCGACGCCGTCGACCACGCCGATGCCGCACCGGGTCAGCCCCGGGTCCACCCCGAGCACGCGCATCCGGCCTCCCTCCTTCTGTGTGGCTGAACCGCCGCCGCTCTCGCGGACCTGGTTGCTCACCATCGGGGTTCTTCCATCGATGGTTGCGGCCCATGAACGGCGCCCGTGAACGACCTTGTTCAACTGGCCTGCTCAGGCTATCCGGTGGCACTGACAACGAAGGCGGGCCGGGGGACGTGTCCCACCGGCCCGCCTTCGGAAGCCGACTCAGGCGGCATGAGGAAGCCGACTTCAGGCGGCGCGCGGAAGCCGACTCAGGCGTCGACCTTCTCCATCACGGCGTCGGAGACGTCGAAGTTGGCGAAGACGTTCTGCACGTCGTCGCTGTCCTCGAGCGCGTCGATCAGCTTGAAGATCTTGCGTGCGCCGTCCTCGTCGAGCTCGACCTGCATGGTCGGCACGAAGTTGGCGTCGGCGGAGTCGTAGTCGATGCCCGACTCCTGGAGCGCGGTGCGCACCGCGACCAGGTCGGTGGCCTCGCTGATCACCTCGAAGTTCTCGCCGAGGTCGTTGACTTCCTCGGCGCCCGCGTCCAGGACCGCGCCCAGCACGTCGTCCTCGGTCAGCTCGCCCTTGGGGACGATCACGACGCCCTTGCGGTTGAAGAGGTACGAGACGGAGCCGGGGTCGGCCATCGAACCGCCGTTGCGGGTCATGGCGACCCGGACATCGGAGGCGGCGCGGTTGCGGTTGTCGGTGAGGCACTCGATGAGCACCGCGACACCGTTCGGGCCGTAGCCCTCGTACATGATCGTCTCGTAGTCGGCGCCACCGGCCTCCAGGCCGGCGCCGCGCTTCACGGCGGAGTCGATGTTCTTGTTGGGCACCGAGCTCTTCTTGGCCTTCTGGATGGCGTCGAAGAGGGTCGGATTGCCCTCGGGGTCGGCTCCCCCGGTGCGGGCCGCGACCTCGATGTTCTTGATCAGCTTCGCGAAGAGCTTGCCGCGCTTGGCATCGATCACGGCCTTCTTGTGCTTCGTCGTAGCCCATTTAGAGTGGCCGGACATCCGCCTGTCTCCTTCACGTAAGCAATTTCCGGGTGAACCCCTGTGATCCTACCGGGATCACGTCAGCCCACCGCCCGTCGCCGCCCGCCAGCGCCCTCGACCGGGCTCCCCCGGCTACCGCTGGGAGGCGCCCCCAGCGCGCAGCACCGACTCCACAAAGAGCTCGTGAACCCGGTGATCCCCGGTGAGCTCCGGATGGAAGGACGTGGCCAGCACGTTCCCCTGCCGCACGGCCACGATGTGGCCGTCGTGGGAGGCCAGCACCTCGACGTCCCCGCCGACGGACTCCACCCAGGGTGCCCGGATGAACACGCCCTCGACCGGGCCGCCCTCGACCCCGGCGAAGTCGACCGCCGCCTCGAAGGACTCGTTCTGCCGCCCGAAGGCGTTGCGGCGCACGATCATGTCGATGCCGCCGACCGTCTCCTGGTCGTCCCGCCCGTCCAGGATCTTGTCCGCGAGCATGATCATCCCCGCGCAGGTGCCGTACACCGGCATCCCGGCCCGTACGCGCTCGCGCAGCGGCTCCAGGAGGCCGAAGATGATCGCCAGCTTGGACATGGTGGTCGACTCCCCACCGGGGATCACCAGGCCGTCGACCTCGGCGAGTTCCTCGGGTCGGCGCACGGGGCGGGCCTGGGCGTCAGCCGCCGCGAGTGCGACGAGGTGCTCGCGGACGTCGCCCTGAAGGGCGAGGACGCCGATGACGGGGGTGGACACGGGGTGGGTCCTCTCGGGACGTCGGTGGAGGCTGCCTTACGGGCGGGGAAACGGCCGGTGGGCGGGCTCAACTGCCGAGCGCCGCCCACCGTTTGGAGCGGTCGCTCACCAACCGCGGCTGGCGTAGCGCTCCGACTCGGGAAGGGTGTCGCAGTTGATGCCGACCATGGCCTCCCCCAGGTTGCGGGAGGCGTCCGCGATGACCTTCGGGTCGTCGAAGAAGGTGGTCGCGCGGACGATCGCGGCGGCGCGCTTGGCCGGGTCGCCGGACTTGAAGATGCCGGAGCCGACGAAAACGCCCTCGGCGCCGAGCTGGCGCATCAGCGCGGCGTCGGCCGGGGTGGCGACACCACCGGCGGAGAACAGCACGACCGGCAGCTTGCCGAGCTCGGCCACCTCCTTGACCAGCTCGTACGGGGCGCGCAGCTCCTTGGCGGCGGCGTACAGCTCGTGGTTGTCCAGGGCGCGCAGCTTGCCGATCTCGTTCTTGATCTGGCGCAGGTGGCGCACGGCCTCGACGACGTTGCCGGTGCCGGCCTCGCCCTTGGAGCGGATCATGGCCGCGCCCTCGGCGATGCGGCGCAGGGCCTCGCCCAGGTTGGTGGCGCCGCAGACGAAGGGCGTGGTGAAGGCGAACTTGTCGCTGTGGTTGACCTCGTCGGCCGGGGTGAGGACCTCGGACTCGTCGATGTAGTCGACGCCGAGCGCCTGGAGGACCTGGGCCTCGACGAAGTGGCCGATCCGGGACTTGGCCATGACCGGGATGGAGACCGCGCCGATGATGCCCTCGATCATGTCCGGGTCGGACATCCGGGCCACGCCGCCGTCCTTGCGGATGTCGGCGGGCACGCGCTCGAGCGCCATGACCGCGACCGCGCCGGCGTCCTCGGCGATCTTCGCCTGCTCCGGGGTGACGACGTCCATGATCACGCCGCCCTTGAGCTGCTCGGCCATGCCGCGCTTGACGCGCGCGGTGCCGGTCTCGGGGGTCCCGGTGGAGGCGTTGGCGGACGTGCTGGTGGGCGTGGATGACACGGTTTGACCTCACTCGATGACGTACGTGCGACGAGCCCATCGTAGGCCCGTTCGATACCCGACCCCGACCGGCCATCCGGTCCAGTTGGGCGGCTGGACTGCTACGGACTGGACTGCTACGGAGTAGACAAAAGCGCGGACGGCCAGGTCACGACAAGGGCCAATTGCCGCCCGGTGGCCCGCTCCACCCGGTCAGCGGCAGCCTCGGCACGCCGCACGACCAGTGGCCGACTCGGCTCCGGCAGCGGCAGGCACAGCTCGGCAGCGGCAGGCTCGGCCCGGTCAGTGGTCGGCCCGGCCCGTGAGCGCGACCGGAGGCTCGTCGTCCATTTCGAAGGCGAGCGGGAACGGGGCGTGGCCCGCGAGCCGGAACCACCGGACCTTGCGGTGCAGCCTCAGGGCGCGGGCGGCGCGCACCGCGTCGTTGTGGAACCGCCGGGCCATCGGTACGCGGCGGACGGCCGCCGTCAGCTCGCCGACCGCCTCCTCCCCGCCCGGCGCCTCCCGTACGGCCTCGACCTGCGGGGCCTCGGCGAAGACCGCGCGCAGCGCCTGGGTCAACTCGCTCTCGGCGACCTCGCGGTGCTCCTCCTCGGACTGCCGGGCGGCGTGTGCGGCCTGGTAGAGCACGATCGACGCGGCGGGGTCCAGGACGCCCGAGGTCGCCACCTCCTGGGCGATCGAGGCCCGGCGCAGCAGCTGCGCGTCGAGCGCGGCGCGCGCGGCGTCGATGCGGGCGTGCAGCCGGTCGAGGCGCCCGGCGGTCCAGCTCAGGTACAGGCCGACCGCTGCGAGGGCCACCGCGATCCAGATCAGAGAGGAGGTCACGGGCCGCAAGATTACCGGCGCCCCCGCCAACGCCCGGACCTGCCCGCGGAAGTCGGACGGGAGAGCGTGAAACCTCGCGGCGGTCGACGGTGTATGAGAAGTACACGGTGCTCACGGGGAGCGCCGGCACCGAGGGGGAATCATGGCGGCATTGCAGAGGGTGCTGAGGAAAGCGGCGGAAACGGTCGGGGAGTTGGGGCGCCGACTGGTCCCGCCCATCCCATCGGTCCCCCTGGCCCCCTTGGTCTCCCTAATCCCGCGCGCGGGAGAGGCGGGCGCGCAGGCCGGTGGTCCGCTCGTCGGCCGCGACCGAGGCCGCACCGTCGGTGACGGTCTCGTAGACCGCCAGGATGTCCGCGCCGACCGTGGACCAGTCGAAGCGGCGTACGTGGCGGCTGCCGCGCTCGCGCAGTTCCGCACGGCGGGCAGGGTCGCCGAGGAGGCGCAGGGCCGACGCCGCGAGCGCGTCCGCGTCGCCGGCGGTGAAGAGCTCACCGGCCTCTCCCCCGGCCAGCACCTGCGCGAACGCGTCCAGGTCGCTGGCGAGGACCGGGGCGCCCGCCGACATGGCCTCGACGAGGATGATCCCGAAGCTCTCGCCACCGGTGTTGGGGGCGACATAGAGGTCGACGCTGCGCAGCAGCCGCGCCTTGTCCTCGTCGCTGACCATGCCGAGGAACTCCACGCGCTCCCGCATCCGCTCGGGCAGTCCGGCGACGGCCTCCTCCTCGTCACCGCGCCCCGCGACGAGCAGCCGGGCCTCCGGCCGCTCCGCGAGGATCGCGGGGAGTGCCTTCATCAGCACCGGCAGTCCCTTGCGGGGCTCGTCGATCCGGCCGATGAAGCCGATGGTCTCGCCCTGCCACTCCGGCTTGGGCTCGGCGGCGGCGAAGAAGCCCACGTCCACGCCGTTGGGGATCACCACCGCGTCGCCGCCGAGGTGCTCCACCAGCGTGCGCCGGGCGTATTCGCTGACCGCGATCCGCGCGCTGATCTTCTCCAGCGCGGCCTGCAGGATCGCGTAGGCGGCGACCATGGCGCGAGAGCGCGGGTTCGAGGTGTGGAAGGTGGCGACGATCGGGCCCTGCGCCGCCCAGCAGGACAGCAGTCCCAGGGACGGCGACGCGGGCTCGTGGATGTGCAGCACGTCGAAGTCGCCGTTCTGGAGCCAGCGGCGGACTCGCGCGGCGGACAGGAAGCCGAAGTTGAGACGCGCGACCGAGCCGTTGTACGGCACGGGCACGGCCCGGCCCGCGGAGACGACATACGAGGGCAGGGGTGTGTCGTCGTCGGCCGGGGCGAGCACGGACACGTGGTGGCCGCGGCGGATCAGATGCTCGGCCAGGTCCCGGATGTGGAACTGGACGCCGCCCGGCACATCCCAGGAGTACGGGCAGACGATGCCGATCCTCAAGGCTTCTCCGTTCCGGAGCCCGCGGCGGCGGGGCCGCCGTTCCGCGGCTCCAGGTCCTTCGGCCACAGCCGCTGGAGCATGTGCCAGTCCTCGGGGTGTTCGGCGATCCCGGCCGCGAAGACGTCCGCGAGGGCCTGCGTCATGGCGGCGGTCTTCTCGGCGCGGGTCCCGGACTCCGGGACCTCGATGGCCGGGTGCACCCGGCCCCGCATGACCGGGGTGTCGTCGTACCAGAGCGTGGCCGGAAGCAGCAGCGCCCCGGTCTGCTGGGCGAGCATGGCGGGGCCGGCGGGCATGCGGGCCGTGTCGCCGAAGAAGGACACCTCGACCCCGGACGCGGACAGATCGCGGTCGGCGACCAGGCAGACCAGACCACCGGCGCGCAGCCGCCGGGCGAGGGTGCCGAAAGCACTGCCGCCGGTGTGCGGGAGGACCTCCATGCCCAGACCCTCGCGGTAGGCGACGAACCGGTCGTAGAGCGATTCGGGCTTGAGTCGCTCGGCGACGGTCGTGAAGGGCACGCCGAGGCCGGTGGTGACCCAGGCCCCGGCCAGGTCCCAGTTGGCCAGGTGCGGCAGCGCGAGGACCACTCCCTTGCCCGACGCCAGTCCCTCCTCCAGCAGGTGGATGTCCTTGATCTCTATCCCGGTGCTGATGCGCTCGGCGCTCCAGGCGGGAAGCCGGAAGGACTCCATCCAGTAGCGCAGGTAGGAGCGCATGCCCGCGCGTGAGAGCTCGGCCAACCGCTCGGGGCCGGCGTCCGGCACGACACGGGCCAGGTTGGACTCCAGGCGCAGCACGCTCTTGCCCCGCCGCTTCCAGGCGGTGTCGGCGATCCGCTGCCCCAGCCGTACGGCGACGGGCTCGGGGAGGTGCTTCACGGTGCTCCAGCCGAGCCCGTAGAGGCTGTCGGTCAGGGTGTGCGCGGCCCGCTGTGCGATGGGCTGGTTCATGGCGCCTCGCTCCCCTGCGCGGTCGCGGTCTCCCCCGCCGCGTCCGCCTCCGCGGCCTCCCGGCGGATGGTGACCACGCGCTGGCCGAGCGTCACCAGACTGCCCACGGCCACGAGCCACAGCGCGATCGGCAGCAGGATCTCGAGATAGGGCACGCCGAACGTGGTGTGCATCCCCGCGAGGCCGGCCGCGACCAGGGAGATGACCAACCGCTCGGCCCGCTCGACCAGGCCGTTGACCTTCACCGGCAGTCCGATGCTCTCACCGCGGGCCTTGGTGTACGAGACCACCTGCCCGCTGGCCAGGCAGAAGATGGCGACCGCGCAGAGGGCGATGCTGTCGCCGCCGCCCGCGTACCAGAGGGCGAGGCCGCCGAAGATCGCGGCGTCCGCGACCCGGTCGAGGGTGGAGTCGAGGAAGGCGCCCCAGCGGCTGGACCGGCCCAGTTGCCGGGCCATGTTCCCGTCCACGAGGTCCGAGAAGACAAAGAGGGTGATCACGACGGTGCCCCAGAACAGCTCGCCCTGGGGGAAGAAGGCCAGCGCGCCCGCCACCACTCCGGCGGTCCCGACTAGGGTCACCGCGTCGGGGCTCACCCCGAGGCGCAGCAGGAACGCGGCGAACGGTGTGAGAACACGCGTGAAGAACGCACGCGCGTACTTGTTCAGCATGGCCTTCCCGAGGGTCGGTGGGGCCGTGCGGCCCTTTGCGGCCGCCGGCGCGGGTCCATCGTAGCCAGCGGCGGGCCTGCTGCGGCAGCGCACCCGGGGCGTCGCGGGGGTACGACGTATGGACGGCGAGTGACAGCGGTGGAAAGCTCGAAGAACCGCAACAGGTCTCGAAGAACCGCAACAGGTGCAGACCGGGAGGCGAGGCACATGGGCGACAAGACGAACACTCACCCCGGGGCCGCCGGCAGGGCAGCGACGGCCGACCGGCCCTCATCCCTTCGGAACGTGGTGCTGGTCGGCCACAGCGGAGCCGGGAAGACCACCCTGGTGGAGGCCCTCGCGCTCACATCGGGCGCGGCCAACCGGGCCGGCCGGGTCGAGGACGGCACAACCCTCTCCGACTACGACGAGATCGAGCACCGGCAGCAGCGCTCGGTACAGCTCGCCCTCGTACCGGTGGAATGGGGCGGGATCAAGATCAATCTCCTGGACACCCCCGGATACGCGGATTTCGTCGGGGAGTTGAGGGCCGGTCTGCGAGCGGCGGACGCGGCCCTCTTCGTTGTCTCGGCCGCGGACGGCGTGGACGGCTCGACCCGCATGGTGTGGGACGAGTGCGCCGCGGTCGGCATGCCGAGGGCGATCGTCGTGACGCATCTGGAGTCGGCGCGCGCCGACTTCGAGGAGATGACGGCGATCTGCCAGCGGGTCTTCGGCGGCGACGACCCCGACGCCGTCCTGCCGCTGTATCTGCCGCTGCACGGCGAGGAAGGCCCGGACGGGCACGCGCCGGTGGCCGGTCTCATCGGCCTGCTCTCGCAGCGCGTCTTCGACTACTCCTCGGGCGAGCGGGTGGAGCGGCCGCCCGAGGCCGAGCATCTGCCGCTCATCGAGGAGGCCCGCGACCGGCTCATCGAGGGGATCATCGCCGAGAGCGAGGACGAGACCCTGATGGACCGCTATCTCGGCGGCGAGGAGGTGGACGTCAAGACGCTGGTCGCCGACCTGGAGCGCGCGGTCGCGCGCGGCACCTTCCACCCGGTGCTGGCCGCCGCGCCCGCCGCGGAGGGCGGCCGGCAGGGCATCGGGACCGTGGAGCTGCTGGAGCTGGTCACCGGCGGCTTCCCCACCC
>NZ_LIQY01000161.1 GCF_001418495.1 Streptomyces pathocidini
GAGAGCGCCTGGGCGACCCCACTCCCCTTCAGCACCGCGCCGAACACCCCACCCGCGCCGACGACCAGCAGGATGTTCCCCACCGGCTTGAGCGAGGAAGTGGACACGCTCTCCAGGGACTTGCGCGACCAGCCGCAGCGGATACCGAGCAGGTAGTACGCCATGAGCAGCGCAATCGTCAGCGCCACAAACGGGTTGCCGAAGAACTCCACGACCGACCGGAAGGTCGACGGGTCCAGCGCGATGGACGAGAAGGTCGCCGCGAGGATCAGCACCAGCGGCGTACCGATGATCAGCAGGACCGTCCCCAGCGACACCGGCGTCTCCCGCGAGAGGCCGCGGAATGCTGACGAGTTGGTGCCGCTGGCACAATGCTCCCACTGACGATGGCCCGGTCGTCGTCGAGGTCATCGACCAGGACAGCGCGCCGGGGCTTCGGCTCTTCGCTTGCCGGAAATGCCGACTCACACGGGCTGGGCAGGTCGCTCTGGGCCCAGTGCTGTGACGAGGTGACGGAAGACGGTGCGCTGCGCTGCTGTCGCTTCGGCTCGTAGGAGGACGCCTGTCGTGGGGTCCACGGTGAAATGACACGTCAGTGCCTCGTCGGGGGCCCAGGCACTGGGTGGGAAGGCGCGTAGAGGGCGGACGGTTGCCTGGACGCTGGTCGGTGAGGTGACCGTGGCGTGTGCGAGGTGGGAGACGATACGGGCGGGCGTGAGGAGTTCAGCCAAGCGGGCGGCGGCCGGGCTGGTCTGGTCTGGTTCGTAGTCGCCTGTCATCGTCAGGGTTTCCTGGTTGGACACGATCGTCCAGGAGCGGGCTGAGGGCAGGGACGTGATGGAGAGGTCGTCGTGGGAGTCGGTCTCGATGTGGACCTCGGCTGTCAGCCGGGCGGGCTCCAGCAGGGTTCTGGCCATACGGGCCAGAACCCTGCCCGCCTCAGTCTCTGATGAGGCGTCAAGGACAGTCACCTCACTGACCTGGGCCGTCGCCAGTAGGCCGTGCTGGTCGTGGAGCGCGGCCGAGTGGAGGAGGCCCGTGGCCGGGTCGAGCTGGACCGTCAGGCTCTGGGCACCTGGCGGCAGCCAGACGTCGGTGGGGTCGGCGAACAACGCGTGGGGAGTGAGGGTGAGTTCGACCCGCGCTCCGCGTCGATGCGCGGCTGTCACTGTGCTGATGCCCCGGATCAGGCGTGCCGGGTCGAGCAGGACGGCCCACGGCTCGTCGCTGTCTTCCCTCCGGAGCTGGAGGGGGGAGATTCCGTTCAGGTGGAAGCACCGCCTTCCGCCCAGCCGCCGATGCGCCGGTTCGCCCACCGTGCCGGCGCCGAAACGGCCACCAAGGTACGCCTCGACGTCGCGTGCCACGTAGTCGATGTCGACCACCGCGTCCACGCGTGCGTCCTCGGCGGCCGCCGCCCCGATCCGGGACAGTGCCCAGACGGCCAGCCGCTCACGGTCCGCAGGCGGGCCGCCTAGCCAGTGGGTAGCTGCCATGACGCCCAAGACTCCTCAGCACCAGGACGGTTCGGTGCCCACTGTACGTATAGGACACGGTACGGATGGCCCGGCGGCAGCCCGGCCAGTGCCCCGATCGTGTACGAGCCGTCCCTATTGTCCGTGATCCGGCAGCCTGGGGAGGTGATGCCGTCGCCACAGGCCAGGACTTTCTGCCGCCGCGTGTCCTCGTCCGGGATGCCGGACTCATCGATCCTGCTGTGCAACATGAAGGAGACATACGAGGGGGCCAAAGCGGCCTTGACCGTGATCTTGACGGGCCGCTCAGCGCCTCCCTTGAGGTCCTTCCCGGCCGGGTGCCCCCATTCAAGACGCTGCGGTGGCGCCTTGTGCCGACCACCCCACTGACCCGCAACCAGCGGCAAGGCGGCGCCGCTGCTTCCCCGGGCGACCGGAGACGCCGGTCCGGGAGACGGTGACACGGGCGCCGACCGTGACTGCCGTGCCTCGGGCGGGCTGGCCGACGATCCCGTACAGGAGACGAGCAGTGCGGCGGCACCGCAGACCGCCGCGCTGCTCACCGCTCGGCCTGTCAGCCTGTGCACTTGAGCTCTTTGTCGTTCTGGTTGTACACGTGAGCCGAGCCTCGACCTTGCGGACCGGACACGTAGAAGCGGGCCTGTCCCTTGTAGCGATACCAGGTGCCCTTCTTGCACCCCTTGGGGGCCACCACGCGCAGGCTCCTGGTGCTCTCCTTACCGTCCTTGCCGGTGCTCAAGTGCTCCCAGCCGTACCAGCGAGAGCGAGACAACGATCCCTCGGTATAGAGGTTCGGGGCCACCTGGCCACACTTGGTGTCGAAGTGCACGTTGATTGTGCCCTTGACGGTGTGTGAATTATGCGGGTAGTCCACTGCGGCCTTGCACAGGTACGGCAGACGTTTGGCAGCTGCCCGGCTGTCGACGACATCGAGGTCTGACGTGGCATCGTCCGCGCTCAGTTCCTCCTCACCGAGCACCGCGTCCCCCGTGGGGAGCTGCTGGTCCGGCTCGGTGATCTCGATAACCTCCAGCGTGTCCGTGCCCTCGACGTCTGCCGGAAGCTCGTCATCCGCGACGGCCACTCCGCCAGCAGTGAAGGCGATCGCGGCGGTAAGCGCGACGGTGGGTATAGATCTGATCACGCGCAATCCCAGGCGCATGGTCGTGGTCACAAGTCCCCCCATTGCCGTCAGAAGCATGACGGCGGCAATTAGTGAGCGCTGTGCTTCAGGTCGGCAGCGCTTCCCCGGCTGTCACTCTGGTTCTCCGGATAACAGGAGTCCAGTCCATTGCTGCCCTCTGGACCCCATTACGGCCAGCATGCGTGCGCGGGACGAGCTGAACAGCTCTCCGCAGACTTAGGTCAAGCCCCTTTCCTCTTAAAGCACTTGATCCGGAGCTTGCTACACACGACACCTATGGGACGTGGGCGCGAACTCGACTCGAAACTGCCCGGTGCGGCCGACGGACAGGTGGACGCCGAACCGGATTTCCAGATAGGTGAATTGATTCACCTCGCCCAATGGCGGGAGACACGTCACACCACCAGGCTCAACCCCGTCACCACCACGAACCCCGCCACCGACGGGAACATGAGCGCGTTGATCGCCGGAGACGAGCCCGATCCGGCGAAAGCCGCCCGGCCGCCAAGAACGAGAGGACCGCCGCCGTGCACGCCGCGTGGCTGGACGGCCGGACCATCGCCTGTCCGAAGCCGAGATGGCGGCGTACTGCGCGCGGCTCAGCGGCCCGGTACGGGGGTGGGTCGAGGCCGGTCCGACGGCGTTTCGGGCGTGGCGCGCCACCAGCGGGGCGACACCAGGGCGGCCAGGACGGCGCCGGCGGTGTTGAGCAGTACGTCGTCCACGGAGGACACCCGGTCCAGCCGCAGGACGTACTGCGCGGTCTCGACCAGGACCGAGCAGCCCGCCGCGAGCGCCAGGATCCGCGGCACCGACGCCAGCGCCACGAACCGCAGCGGGACGAGGAACCCCAGCGCGGCGAAGACCAGCAGGTTGCCGACGATCTGGCCCTGGTCCATCACGAGCAGGTCGCGCAGCGGCACCAGGCTCACGACGGCTCCGTCCTCGTCGCCCGGCAGCAGGATCATCCAGACCCACGGCAGCGTCCCGTAGACGATGCCGACCTCGGCCAGCGACTTCCGCCACGCCGACGTGGCGCCTGCGGCACTCCGACGGCGCGCCAGGGCCCACGCCGCCAGCGCGGCCAACGGCAGCGCGAGCACCGTGACGAGCGCCACGCCGTTGAACGTCCCGAACCAGACCTGCCACGTCGGCCTGCGCAGCGGCATGGACAACATCATCAGCACCATGCGGCCCGGGACGAACGCGACCAACGCCGCACCCAGGACCGCCAGTCCGACGATCACCATCCTCCGCGTACGACGGGTCGGGGCTGCCAGGGATGCGCTGTGGTCCATGCGGGCATTGAACCCGGAGCGGCATATCGCGAACGTATGCGTTTTCGGATACACCCGCTATGCCCCAAGGTTTCAAGGAAGCGACGCAAGCCGAGCCAGTAGCGCCCCGCCGCGCCCGCCCCTACTACGGCCTTGGCGTATGACCGACTGTCCGATGGTTGAAAACCTCGACCGGGCACTTCGCTCGACCAGAGCGCTCGATCCGAGCGTCGCTGGTGACCAGCGCCACCTGATACCCCTCGGCCAGCGCGACGTATGTGGCGTCGTAAGCCGAGAGATTGGCGTACAGCTCACGAACACGGCCCAGGACCGGCTTGTGCTCCAAGCGCCGGATCGGCAGCAAGGCGAAGCTTTCCCACGCCTCATCCAACTCCGAGTCGGAGAGCTTCCCGCCCCGGTGGCGACCCAACAGGGCGGACGCCACCTCGACATCGACCAGGTGCGGCGCAAGGAGCCTCTCCCCCCGCACGCGATCACGCACAGCCTCCCCCACAGGGCCTGCGTCAGCCAACAGCATGACCAGGGCCCCGGCATCGACGACGATCACTCGCGCCGCCTTCCGGCGCCGATGTCCGCCAGCACGTCATCCGTGGACAGCCTGGCCCTGGCCCGCCGCCCGATCCGCTCCAAGACATCGTCAAGCGCGGGCGTGGCCGCCTCGTCCTCTAGGAGGGTGCGCGCATAGGCCTGCAACGACTGCCGGTTCCGCGCGGCTCTTATTTTCAGCTCCGCAAGGGTCTCTTCCGAGAGATCGCGTACGTAGAGAGTCGCCATGCGACAAGAATAGTCGCAATGCCAGCATTCTGCTAGCAATCGTGGGAATCGGGATCCGGTCGGCTACACCACCAGGCTCAGCCCCGCCACCACCGCGAACCCCGCCACCGACAGCACGCACTCCAGTACCGTCCAGGACTTCAACGTGTCCCGTTCCGAGATGCCGAAGTACTGGGAGACGATCCAGAAGCCGCCGTCGTTGACGTGCGAGGCGAAAATGGAGCCCGCGGAGATGGCCATGATCAGGAGGGCCAGGTACGCCTGGGAGTGGCCGCCGCCCTCCACCAGCGGGACCACGATCCCCGCCGTCGTGACGATCGCGACCGTCGCCGAGCCCTGCGCCACCCGCAGCGCCGCCGAGATCAGCCACGCCAGCGCCACCACCGGCAGCCCCACGTCGTGGAAGGTGTCCGAGAGCGCCTGGGCGACCCC
>NZ_LIQY01000162.1 GCF_001418495.1 Streptomyces pathocidini
GTGACCTCGGTGCCGCCCTCCGACGCCGCCTGCGCGGCGGCCTCGGCGACCGGGAGGATCCCCTCGCGGCGGGACGCGTCCGGACGCTCCGTCTCCGGCCACAGGGCGAGCGCCGCGCACAGCGTCGGCAGCATGGCCATCGCGGCCGTCGCGTACCCCTCCGCCGAGGGGTGGTAGTTGTCCGGGCCGAACAGCTCGCGCGGGTTCGCGGCGAACTCCGGCCCCAGCAGGTCGCCCAGCGAGACCGTGCGCCCGCCCTGCTCGACCACCCCGATCGTCTGCGCCGCCGCCAGCTGGCGGCTGAGCCGCCGCGCCACCCAGCGCAGCGGCTGGTAGACCGGCTCGATCGTGCCCAGGTCGGGGCAGGTGCCGACCACGACCTCGCAGTTCCTCTCGCGCAGCCGCCGCACCGCGTCCGCCAGTAGCCGCACCGAGCGCGCGGGCGGCATCCGGTGGGTGACGTCGTTCGCGCCGATCATGATCACGCAGACGTCCGGGACCGCACGCGGGTCCGCCAGCAACATCGTGACCTGCCGCTCCAGGTCGTCGGACTGCGCCCCCGGCAGCGCCACCGTCCGCAGGTCCACCGGCCGCTCCGCGACCGCCGCGAGCCCGGAGGCCAGCAGCGCCCCCGGCGTCTGGCGCGGCCGGTGCACGCCCTGCCCCGCCGCCGTGGAGTCCCCGGCCAGGGCCAGCCGCAGCGGCCGGTGCTCGGCGTGGCGCGCGAACACCACCCCGTACCGCCCCTCCGCGTTCGGCGGCACGTCCTCCGAGCCGCCCACCGAGCGCCGCGCCAGCTGCACCTCCGTCAGCAGCAGCCCCACCGCGGCCCCGCCCAGCAGCCCGATCCCGCCGCCGCCGTACGCCGCCGCGGCCGCGATCCGCCGGGCGACCCTCGCCCTCGACATCGACATGTGCCGGCACCTCCCGCCGTACCCGCTCACTTCAACGCGCGTGCGCGGCCACTTCATCGCGCTCGCGCGTCCAGAACGTTCGCGCCTTGCTACTGGCTAGTTGCCCCGTGCGGCCCGCTCCGCAACGCACCCGTACGGCGGGTGCGTCCGGATCCGGGCGGAATAGGCTGGCCGCAACGGGCACCGCCGGCAGCGGCGGCCGCCCGACCGATCCGCGGAAGCCCCCGCCATGACTCCTGACCTGGAGATACGTCGTGCAGTACCACGATTCGATGATTGAGCTCGTCGGCAACACCCCGCTGGTCCGGCTCAACAACGTGACCGAGGGGATCCAGGCCACGGTCCTGGCCAAGGTCGAATACTTCAATCCCGGCGGCTCGGTGAAGGACCGCATCGCCCTGCGCATGATCGAGGCGGCGGAGGAGTCCGGCGCGCTGCTGCCGGGCGGCACCATCGTCGAGCCGACCTCCGGCAACACCGGCGTCGGCCTGGCGATCGTGGCCCAGCAGAAGGGCTACAAGTGCATCTTCGTGTGCCCGGACAAGGTCTCCACGGACAAGATCAACGTGCTGCGCGCGTACGGCGCCGAGGTGGTCGTCTGCCCGACCGCCGTCGACCCCGAGCACCCCGACTCGTACTACAACGTCTCCGACCGGCTGGTGCGCGAGACGCCGGGCGCCTGGAAGCCCGACCAGTACAGCAACCCCAACAACCCGCGCTCGCACTACGAGACGACCGGCCCCGAGCTCTGGGAGCAGACCGAGGGGAAGATCACCCACTTCGTGGCGGGTGTCGGCACCGGCGGCACGATCAGCGGCACCGGCCGCTATCTGAAGGAGGTCTCCGAGGGCGGCGTACGGATCGTGGGCGCGGACCCGGAGGGCTCCGTCTACTCCGGCGGCTCGGGGCGCCCGTACCTCATCGAGGGCGTCGGCGAGGATTTCTGGCCCACCGCGTACGACCCCGAGGTGACGGACGAGATCGTCGCGGTCTCCGACAAGGACGCCTTCCAGATGACACGCCGGCTGGCCAAGGAGGAGGGTCTGCTGGTCGGCGGCTCCTGTGGGATGGCGGTCGTCGCGGCGCTGAAGGTCGCCGAGGGGCTCGGCCCGGATGGCATCGTGGTCGTGCTGCTGCCGGACAGCGGGCGCGGCTATCTGTCGAAGATCTTCAACGACGAGTGGATGGCGGACTACGGCTTCCTGGAGGAGGCCGGCACGGCGGCCCGCGTCGCCGACGTCCTGGCGTACAAGGAGGGCGCGCTGCCCTCACTCGTCCACATGCACCCGGACGAGACGGTGGGCGAGGCGATCGAGGTGCTGCGCGAGTACGGCGTCTCGCAGATGCCGATCGTGAAGCCGGGCGCCGGGCACCCGGACGTCATGGCCGCCGAGGTCATCGGCTCGGTGGTCGAACGGGAGCTGCTGGATGCCCTGTTCACGCAGCGCGCCACGCTCGGCGACCCGCTGGAGAAGCACATGTCGGCACCGCTGCCGCAGGTCGGCTCGGGCGAGCAGGTCGCGGACCTGATGGCGGTGCTGGAGGGGGCGGACGCGGCGATCGTGCTGGTGGAGGGCAAGCCGGTGGGTGTGGTCAGCAGGCAGGACCTGCTGGCGTTCCTGGCCAAGTCGGCGAAGTAGGCGCTGGGGCTCTCCCGTCGGGATCTCGGCTGAGGCCTTGGTCGAGGCCTTGGTTGAGGCCTCGGCGGGGGGAGCGGCTTCGGCGGTCCATGCGATGGCCCGGTAACTGGTACGTATGCGTCACATGCGCGCAGCACGGACTTAACACGACTCCCGCACAGTAGAGGTGTCGGTGAGGGCGCGACGGCACGGCACAGCCGGAGCGGACGAACCGACACCCGAAACGGCGCCATGGGCCTCCGGAGCGGCTCCCGGACCTCCTGGTCGCCCGGACGTGGAGACCGGCCCTGACCCGGTCCGCGTCCCTCGCGGGGACCGCCGTCGTCCCGCCCCCGGGTTCGCCCGGGGTGCGGCGGTCCCCGCGCACACTTCTCCCGCGGGTCTTCGGCGGGGCGTCCCGGCCTTACGGGGGTGCCTGGTTTCAGGTGTCCGGTTCTACGGGGTGTCCGGTTTCAGGTGTCCGGCTTTACGGGTGGCCCGAGGGGGCTCAGCCCTCCCAGTCGCCGCCGGGCGAGGGCTTGCGGTGGCGCTGCCAGGGCATACCGCCTCTGGCGTACACCATGTTCACGGTGGCGATGCCGGCCCACGTGACGATGAGGCCCGGCAGCTCCGCGTTCACCGCGGCGATCGCCGACAGCGGGATGGCGACGACGAGCGAGACGATGCCGAACCCGTACCGCTCGCCGAAGCTGTCGTCCGGGCCGCCGGACTCCGGGGGCCGCGCACCGCGGGCCACCACCATCTGCCGCTCGGCGAGTTGGCGGCGCGTCCGCTGGTCCGCTGTCCCGTCGAGCCGCCGCTCGACCTTCTCCAGGAACGATTCGACGAGCTCCGACTCGTACTCCGGCCCCAGCTCCTTGCGAGCGTGCAGGGTCGCGTCGAGTTCCTTCTTCAGCTCGGTGTCGCGGGCATCCATGCTTGTCAGACTACGGTCACGCGGGGGAGCCCGTCGGTAGGGCTAACCCCCCGATCGATGCGGGTACACCCTCCACGCGGGTGCACCCCCGAGAAACCGCCGCCGCGCAGCCGCCGCTCAACCGCTGTGCAGCCGTTGCTCGCCCGCTCGCCCGCTC
>NZ_LIQY01000163.1 GCF_001418495.1 Streptomyces pathocidini
GTACTCCGCCGAACAGGCGACGGCGTGTGAGCCGGGCTAGCATCGCGAGAGTGTACGGATTCGTGGATAACCGCAGCTCACGGCCTTCCCGTAACGCACCCGACAGGATCCCCGCCCTCCGCCGCCGCGCCGCGGCCGTATGTCTGGCCGCCGGGCTCGCGGCGCTCGTACCCGCCTGTTCCCCCGACTCCCCCGCCGGCGGCACCGGCCCGTCCGCCCGCGCCGGACACGGCGAGCGCGGCGAGCGCGCCGCCCGCCCGCTGGCGGGCAGGACCGTGGTGATCGACCCCGGCCACAACCCCTCCAACGCCGATCACCCCGACGAGATCAACCGCATCATCGACATGGGCACCGGCCGCAAGCCCTGCGACAACGTCGGCGCGTCCACCAACGACGGCTACGCCGAGGCCGAGTTCACCCTCGACGTCTCGCGCCGCATCCGCACCCTCCTCGAACGGCAGGGCGCCACCGTGAAGTTCACCCAGGACGGCGACCGCCCGTACGGGCCGTGTGTCGACGAGCGGGCGAGGATCGGCAACAAGGCGAAGGCGGACGCGGCCGTCTCCGTCCACGCGGACGGCGCGGGCCCGGGCAACCGCGGCTTCCACGTCATCCTCCCCGAGAAGGTCAAGAAGGGCCCCGCGGACACCGCGCCGATCGTCGCCCCCTCGCGCGAGCTCGGCGAGCGCATCGCCGAGACCTTCGCCCGCACGACGGGCAGCGGGCCCGCCAACTACGTCGGCGACGGCACGGGATTGGACGTACGGGACAATCTCGGCGGACTCAACCTCTCGACGGTTCCGAAGGTCTTCATCGAGTGCGGGAACATGCGCGACGCGCAGGACGCCGCCCGGCTGACCGACCCGCGGTGGCGGCAGCGGGCGGCGCAGGGAATCGCGAACGGGATCGAGACGTACCTCACGGCGTGAGGATGCGTACGGCACGGGCGTGAGGCCCCGGCGACGGACCGCTACATTCCCTCCGTACGATGGGGCCACCCCCGCGACCGACTAAGGACCTTACGTGAATATCCGTTCCCTCACTCGAGGCGACGGCGTGGTGATCGGAGCAGCGGTGTTGCTGTTCATCGCCTCGTTCCTCGACTTCTACTCCGTCGACTGCAACGGCGATCTCTGCGACCGCGGCAACGTCCCCGGCGCGTGGGACTCCTCGCTCTTCCCGGTGCTGCCCTCGATCTACCTCGCCGGGCTGATCGCCGCGGGCCTGTTCGTGGCCGCCCGCTTCCAGCCCGCGGGACGGAAGGTCGCCGGGCTCGGGCTGGAGCAGTGGGGGATCGCGCTGGCGGTGTTCGCGGTGTGGAGTGCGCTGTGGACGATCGTCGGGGGTCCGGACGTCGAGACGATCGGCCCGGGCGCGGGCCAGATCCTCGGCCTGCTCGCGACGTTCGTGCTCGCGGCCGGGACGATCCTGGGCGCGTCCGTCCCCGCCCTGCAGACCCCGCTGCTGAGCGCGCCCCGGCAGCAGACGCCTTCGCCGTACGGGGTGGCGCCGAACGCCGGGTACGGGTACCCGGGCCCGGCCGCCCAGCAGGGCGCGTCCTCGCCGTACGGCGCGACGCAGCCGGGGCAGCCGTACGGGCAGCCGGCGGGCTACGGTGCCCAGCAGCCGACCCAACCCGGCCAGCCCGGCGGGGAGTTCGCGCCGTTCTGGTTCGCGGTGCCGGTGACGCGGCCGCTGTACGGTGAGGACGGCTCGCCGACGCCGATCGCCGAACTGGCGCCCGGCACGTGGTATCTGGCCGTGGACCAGCGCGGGCAGGCGCTGGTCGCGCAGACCCAGGACGGGCGCCGCGGCGTCCTCCAGGACACCACGGGAATCCAGCGCGGCTGACCCGCCCCGCCTCTTCGCGGCCTCCGCCCTTGTGGGTGGAGGCCGCGGCGTTTACCGTGCCTGCCGAGGATGTCTGACGGGGCGTCATATTTCGGCCTTGTCCGGGGTCCGAGGCCACGGCCCAGGCCACCGCCTGCGGAGGCCCGGGAACGGCCGGACGCGAACCCGCGCCAACGCGGCGCGCGGCCATGAGGGAGGTGACCCGCGGCATGCGACTGGGTCTGGCGCTCGGATACTGGGGCCGGGGCCCCAACCCCGAACACCTCACGCTCGCCACCGAGGCGGAGCGCCTCGGCTACGCCTCCGTGTGGACCGCCGAGGCCTGGGGCTCGGACGCCTTCACCCCCCTCACCTGGATCGCTGCCCACACCACCCGGATCGGACTGGGCACCGCCATCGCCCAGATGGCGGCCCGCTCCCCCACCGCCACGGCCATGCACGCCCTCACCCTCGACCACCTCTCCGGCGGCCGGATGATGCTCGGCCTCGGCCTGTCGGGGCCGCAGGTCGTCGAGGGCTGGTACGGGCGCCCGTTCCCGAGGAGCCCGCTCACCGCGACCCGCGAGTACATGGACGTGGTCCGCCAAGTCCTGTGCCGCGAGGGCCCGGTGGAGGTGGCCGGACGCTTCCACTCCCACCCGTACACCGGCCAGGACGGTACGGGCCTGGGCAAGCCGCTCAAGCCGATCACGCATCCCCTGCGCCCCGGGCTCCCCGTCCTGCTCGGCGCGGAGGGCCCGAAGAACATCGCCCAGACCACCCGCATCGCCGACGGCTGGCTGCCGCTGTACTGGTCCCCGTTCCGCACCGACGTGTACGAGGTCTCGCTGGCCGAGGCGCCCGAGAACTTCATGATCGCCCCCATGGCGCGGGCACGGCTGTGCGAGGACGTCGCGGAGGGGCTGCTGCCGGTGAAGGCGATGCTCGGCTTCTACATCGGCGGCATGGGCCACGCGGCACGCAACTTCCACGCCGACCTGATGGCCCGGATGGGCTTCGAGTCCGAGGCGCGCCGCATCCAGGAGCTGTTCCTGGCGGGCCGCCGCGCGGAGGCCGTCCAGGCCGTCCCGGACGCCTTCGCGGACGAGATCTCCCTCGTCGGCCCCCGCGCCCGCATCGCCGAACGCCTGGCCCTGTGGCGCAAGGGCCCGGTCACCGACCTGCTGGTCACGGCCCCCGACCTGCCGACCCTACGAGCCCTGGCCGAACTGAACGCATAGCCGACAAGTTCCCCGTCGGCCCACACGGTCGAGTGATCTCCAACCAACGGCCCCTCGGCAACCCGGCAGCGAACCTACGCTGATGTTCAACGGCGAGCCGCGCGCGGTGGGGTGCAGCTTGGTCGGGACTTCGGTCAGCAGCAGTCGGGTTCCAGGCCTCGGGGGAGGCGCTCGCCGGCGAAGACGGTGGTGGTGGCCTCGTCGCCGCCGAGGGCCGCGGCGGCCAGGAGGAGGGAGCCGGCCGTCCAGGTGGTGCGCTCCTCGGGCCAGATCGCCTCGTCCTCGTAGACGTACCCGGTCCAGTAGAGGCCGTCGTCGGCGCGGAGGTGCTGGATCCAGCGGAGGATCTCCACGGCGCGGTCGGACTCGCCCATCGCCCAGAGGGTGAGGGCGAGTTCGCAGCTCTCGCCGCCGGTGACCCAGGGGTTGGGGTCGACGCAGCGCACCCCCAGGCCGGGGACGACGAAGCGGTCCCAGTCCGGGCCGAAGACGCGCTCCTTCGCGGCCGCGCCGGTGAGGGCCCCGCCGAGGACGGGGTAGTACCAGTCCATCGAGTAGCGGCCCTTGTCCAGGAACCGCTCGGGGTGGTGGCGTATCGCGTGCCGCAGGCAGCCCGCCGCCAACTCCCAGTCCGGCTGCGGCTCTTCGCGCTGCTCGGCGATGGCCAGGGCGCAGCGCAGGGCCTGGTGGACGGAGGAGGAGCCGGTCAGGAGCGCGTCGGCGACCGGCGCCCCGTCGGACTCGCGCTTCCAGCCGATCTGCCCGCCGGGCTGCTGGAGGCCCAGCACGAACTCCACGGCCGCGTAGACGGTGGGCCACAGCCGGTCGAGGAAGGCGTCGTCGCCGGTGGACAGGTAGTGATGCCAGGCGCCCACGGCGACGTAGGCGACGAAGTTGGACTCCCGGCCGCGGTCGGCCGGTTCGGCCGCGTCCCCGTCCGCGTACGCCGCGTACCAGGACCCGTCCGGATTCTGGTGGCGCGCCAGCCAGCGGTACGCGGCCTCCGCGCGCTCGTGCTCCCCCGCCGCGTCCAGCGCCATCGCGGCCTCGACGTGGTCCCACGGGTCGAGGTGGTGCCCGCGGAACCACGGTATGGCGCCGTCCTCGCGCTGCACGGCGGCGATGCCCGCGACCGTCTGCGCGGCCTGCTCCGCGGTGAGGACCCCCGGCAGGACCAGCCGCTCGGTGCGCCCTGGAGACGTCACACGCCCGCCTTCGGGGTGTGCGGCTTGGTGGCGTACGCGACGAAGCTCTTGCCGATCAGCGGGTTGAGCGCCCGCTCCACGGTCCGGGTGGCGAGCGGCTTCTTCATGATGTCCCAGACCAGCAGCTTGTGGTACGCCTTCACCGGCAGCGCCCGCTCGTTGTCCACGCCGAAGGCGCACTTGAGCCACCAGTACGGGGAGTGCAGCGCGTGCGCGTGGTGCGAGCCGTACGGCTTGAGGCCGGCCTCGCGCATCTTCCGCAGCAGTCCGTCGGCGCGGTAGATGCGGATGTGGCCACCCTCGACCTCGTGGTACGCGTCGGACAGCGCCCAGCAGATCCGCTCGGGGCCGTAGCGCGGCACGGTCACGGCGATCCGTCCGCCGGGCCTGAGGACGCGCACCATCTCGGCCAGCACCCCCTTGTCGTCGGGGATGTGTTCCATGACCTCGGAGATGATCACGACGTCGAAGCTGTCGTCGGGGAACGGCAGGGCGAGCGCGTCGCCCTCCATCGCGGTCGCGGTCGCCCCCGCGGGCGCCTCACCGGCCTCCTCCATGGCGGCGAACCACTTGGCGACCTCGCGGATCTCCGCCCCGTTCCGGTCGAGCGCCACGACCCGCGCCCCGCGCCGATAGCACTCGAAGGCGTGGCGCCCGGCACCACACCCCAGATCCAGCACACGATCGCCCGCGGCGAGGGGGAAGCGAGTGAAGTCGACGGTCAGCAAGACGCTCCGCTTTCGTCCAGGGGGACAGGTGAGTTGACGGCCGAGGGTCTGGGGGTCGCCCTCTTTCCGCCGCGACGGCGAGCCATCGGTACAGCGTGGCCCGAATCGGGGCACTCCCCCCAACGGCCGCCGGGGGCACCCCCACC
>NZ_LIQY01000164.1 GCF_001418495.1 Streptomyces pathocidini
CGACCCGCCCAGCCGACGGCGGCGACCCCGCGCTCGCCGCCGTCGTCTGGGCGGGTCGTCGCCACCCCATGCCGTCGTGCCGTACCCCCAGGGCCCCCGCTCGGTCCAGGATGGAGGAATGGCATTCCATGTGGATTCCGAGACCGGGCGGCTGCGGCGGGTCATCCTGCACCGGCCGGATCTGGAGCTGAAGCGGCTCACCCCCAGCAACAAGGACGCCCTGCTCTTCGACGACCTGCTGTGGGTGCGCCGGGCGCGCCAGGAGCACGACGGGTTCGCGGACGTGCTGCGGGACCAGGGTGTCGAGGTGCACCTCTTCGGGGATCTGCTGGCCGAGAGCCTGGAGGTCCCCGAGGCGCGCAGGCTCGTGCTGGACCGGGTCTTCCAGGAGAAGGAGTACGGTCCGCTCGCCACCGACCACCTGCGCGCCGTCTTCGACGAGCTGCCGACCGACGAGCTGGTCGAGGCCCTGGTCGGCGGCATGACCAAGCGGGAGTTCCTGGACCGCCACGCCGAGCCGACCTCGGTCCGGTTCCACGTCATGGACCTGGACGACTTCCTGCTCGCCCCGCTGCCCAACCACCTCTTCACCCGCGACACCTCGGCCTGGGTCTACGACGGGGTGTCGATCAACGCGATGCGCTGGCCCGCCCGGCAGCGCGAGACCGTGCATTTCGAGGCGATCTACCGCCACCACCCGCTGTTCACGCAGTCCGGCGCCTTCCACGTCTGGTCGGAGGGCCAGAGCGCGTACCCGTCGACGATCGAGGGCGGCGACGTGCTCGTGATCGGCAACGGCGCGGTGCTCATCGGGATGAGCGAGCGCACCACCCCGCAGGCCGTGGAGATGCTGGCGCGAGGCCTGTTCGCCGCCGGTTCCGCGCACACGATCGTGGCGCTGGACATGCCCAAGGGCCGGGCGTTCATGCACCTGGACACGGTGATGACCATGGTCGACGGGGACACCTTCACGCAGTACGCGGGCCTCGGCATGCTGCGCTCCTACACGATCGAGCCGGGCTCCGGCGAGCACGAGCTGAAGGTCACCGACCACCCGCCGGAGCACATGCACCGCGCCATCGCGGCCGCGCTCGGCCTGGACGCCATCCGGGTCCTGACCGCGACACAGGACGTGCACTCGGCGGAGCGGGAGCAGTGGGACGACGGCTGCAACGTGCTGGCGGTCTCGCCGGGCGTCGTGGTGGCGTACGACCGCAACGCCACCACCAACACCTTCCTCCGCAGGCACGGCATCGAGGTGGTGGAGATCCCGGGCGGCGAGCTGGGCCGGGGGAGGGGCGGCCCGCGCTGTATGAGCTGCCCGGTGGAGCGCGACCCCGCGTAGGCGCGCGAAGCCTCCGAACCCAAAGGCCTCCGAACCCAAAGGCCTTCGCACGCCCCAGAAGCCCCCGCACCCCGAGAAGTCCTCGTC